>NZ_JBJJLR010000082.1:0-13699 GCF_046230975.1 Pseudomonas sp. KCJK9058 | reverse complement strand
CGCCGGGGTCTGGAAATCAACGCTGCCCTGAGTTTTGCCGGCTTCAACGGTAATGGTCTGGCCGTTGGACAGGGTCACGGTCACCGGCGTCTGGGCAGGGTTGCTCAGGGTCACGGTGTAGGTGATCACGCCGCCTTCGGTGACCGACGGGCTCGCCGTCAGGGTTGCAGTGGTGGTGTCGATTGTATCGGTCACTTGGGTAACCGCTGGCGTTTGCGGCAATGTCACCGTCAGCCCGCCACCCCCGGAACTGCCGGTCACGGTCGCCGAAATCTGGCCCCCGTCGATGTAGGGCGTGTCGTTTGCCGGAACTACGACGTTGACACTACCACTGGTCTGCCCAGCCGGAATAACGATCACGGCACCGTTGGACAGCGTAATTACCAGGTTGGTGGTCGGCGCCTGACCAACGGTGGCGGTATAAACGATTACGCCACCCGCTTCACTGATGGAAGGGGTTGCGCCAAGCGTCAGCTCAGTAGCGACGGTGGTATCCGTCGGTATGGTCACCAGGTTGTTGCCGTTAGTGTCCAGCAGGCCCACTTCTTCGTTATCGGGTACGCCCGCAAAGCCCAGCCCGTCAGTCGGGAAACCAACCGTCGGGTCAACACGGCCAGCCGTTTCTTCGAGCATCACGAAGCTGTGGCCACCGCCCAGCGCACCACCACCCGCTGATGACGGGCCAGCGGCGGTAGCTTCAAGCTCAGTAGTCGGGTCAACACCAGCAGCAATAGCCTGCTGCAGCTCTTCCACCGAAGGCGCGGCCTGGGCTGCCGCCTGGCTCAGGTCGGTGCTGCTGTCAGGCGCATCGGCGCTCCATTGGCTGTCACGGCCCAGATCGAGCGTACGGCCATCAGCCAGCTCCAGAGTAACTGCGCCACCAGGACCGGTGAGCACTTCCTCACCGGTCAACAGGCGGTCACCTTCGATAAGTACACGCCGGATGCCCTCTGGGGATACCGCAATAACCTGGCCGACAATGCTTTTGACGATGGCTACAACGCTGCTCATTGGACTCTCCGTGTGACCCGATGGGTACTTCCCTGCCAGAGCGGCGCTTGCTAGCCACTTCAGGCGGAACTATGTCGATGATCTCTTGACGATTTTTGACGTCAATATTCCGTCTATAACTTTTTGGAATTGCCTAACTGCCAAACTATTGACCTTATACATGCCATCCTAAACAATCGGCAATGTAATGTCACATTGATATTTGTACCTTAGCCAAGCGTTTCCTTAGGACAAATGTCTTACATCATCTAAAGGGTGTTAAGCCGTCAGCTCCAGCACTTTTTCATACACCTCAACACCCGTAAATCATGCGGCGAGACTGTCCTCCTTCGGCAATGTCAGCATTACTGGCGTCAATATCCAGATCACTGTCAAATGCCCGGACACTGATTGCCGAATAAGCACAAACCTTGCCGGAATGCGGCCAGGCAGAGGCCGATAACCAGCCTGACCCGGGAGCGCTTGCTCGCTCGAGGCACACCAGGCTTTCAACGCTGCGCAAGCCACAAGCAGCGATTTGTCGCAAATCAAAGACATGGCGTACGAGTGCGCAAATACTGGCCTCCCTATCATGGGAAATCGCTTGCGAATATTGAATGCAAGAAAGCAAAGGATCTGCTTTCTATAGATGAATTTTGACTAACAAGCCACGGATATGCGCCAACAAACCAGCGCCTGTTTACTGACAATGACTAAGCTGGAACCCACAGCCCTTGCTTCCCTTGGCTGAGTGGCAGGCTATGCTGCAACAAGCCGGATGATGGCTGGATCAAAAATGAAACAATCATTGCCCCGCTAAGTCTGGTGAAAATGAAGCACGTAGAATTGTTTACTCAACACCGATTCAAGGCGAACATTGGCCAGCTGCTCAAGCACTGGGGCGTGATAACCCTAATCAGCACAGCTTTGCCGTACCAATAGAGAGCCAGGGTGAGCCGACCCGACCTTAACGACGGCACACCCACCCCACCCACCACAAGGATGAAGAGAGCGCCGCGTGGAATCCGAAGTCAGTCGAGTCCAACTCAGCCACGATCCACGCAGTCAGCATGACGATCCCCTGCTGGATAGTCTGCTGAGCCTGTGTGTCCTGCACCAGAAGCCCGCCAGCCGGGTCATGCTGACAACAGGCCTACCGCTACCCGCCCAGCGCCTGAGCCCTGAACTGCTGCCCCGCGCTGCAGCCCGGGCAGGCCTGCAGGGGCGCCTGCTTCAGCGAAAGCTGGAGCAAATCCCAAGTATCGCCATGCCGGCCATGCTGCTGCTCAAGGAGGGCCGCAGCGCCGTCCTGCTCGGCTGGGAGAATGATGACACCGCGCGCCTGCTACTCAGCGAGAGCGACGGTGGCGAGGTGCACGTCAGCCGCGAAGCACTGCTAAGCGACTACAGCGGCCGCGTGTTCTTCGCGCAGCCGCAGCACAAGTTCGATGTCAACCACGGCAACCTCATCCCACGCGCGAAGTCGTGGTTCCGCGACACCCTGCTGCGCAGCAAGTGGTTGTATATCGACGCTATCGCCGCCAGCCTGGTGATCAACCTGATCGCCTTGGCCGCGCCGCTGTTCGTGATGAACGTGTATGACCGGGTGGTGCCAAACCAGGCCACCTCGACGCTCTGGGTACTGGCCATCGGTATCGCCGGCGCGTACATCTTCGACCTGATTCTCAAAGGCCTTCGCGGCCTGTGCCTGGACCTGGCAGGCAAGAAGACCGACCTGATTATCTCGGCAACGCTGTTTGAACGTATCGTCGGCATGTCGATGAAGTACCGGCCGGCGCGGGTCGGCAGCTTTGCCCAGAACATTCACGAGTTCCAGGGCCTGCGCGACTTCCTCGCCTCGCTGACCCTGACCAGCCTGATCGACCTGCCCTTTACCATCCTGATTTTGATCGTCATCGCCATCATTGGCGGGCACCTGGTGTGGATACCGATCATCGCTTTCCCGCTGGCTCTGGGCATCGGCTACGCCCTGCAGCGGCCACTGATGGCGACCATGGAGCGGACCATGGCTTTGGCATCAGAGCGCCAGTCCAGCCTGATCGAAACCCTGGCGGGTCTGGATGCGGTAAAGGTCAACAACGCCGAAAGCGAACGCCAGTATATGTGGGAGCAAACCCTCGGCACCCTGAGCCGGCTGGAACTGCGCGTGAAAGTGCTGTCGAGCCTGGCGATGAACATCACCCTGCTGATCCAGCAACTGGCAGGCGTGGCAATGATCTGCGTCGGCGTGTACCTGATCATCGACGGCAACCTGAGCATGGGCGGCCTGGTGGCTTGCTACATGCTCAGCGGCCGCGCCCTCGGCCCGTTGGGCCAACTCAACGGCCTGCTCGCCCGCTACCAGCAAGCCAAGGTGACCATGGTCTCCACCGACCACATGATGGATCTACCCCAAGAGCGCAACTTCGAAGAGCGCCCGCTGAGCCGCAAGGTGCTACAGGGCAGCGTCGAGTTCCGCGGTGTCGACTTCACTTATCCGAACCAGCAGAACCTGGCCCTGAAGAATATCAACCTGACCATCCGCCCTGGCGAGAAGGTCGGCATCATCGGTCGCAGCGGCTCGGGCAAGAGCTCGCTGGCCAAGCTCATTGTCGGCCTGTACGAGGCCGATGGTGGCTCGCTGCTGGTCGATGGCGTCGACATTCGCCAGATCGATGTCAGCGAACTGCGCCACAACATCGGCTACGTCCCACAGGACATCCAGCTGCTGGCCGGCACCTTGCGTGACAACCTGGTCAGCGGCGCCCGCTACATCGAGGACGAATTGATCCTGCAGGCCGCTGAACTGGCGGGCGTACATGAATTCGCCCGGCTGCACCCCGACGGCTACGAGCTGCAAGTGGGTGAACGCGGGCAGAACCTGTCCGGCGGCCAGCGGCAGAACGTCGCCTTGGGCCGTGCGCTGCTTCTCAACCCGCAGATCCTGCTGCTGGACGAGCCGACCAGCGCCATGGACAACACCGGTGAAGAACGCCTCAAGCAGCGCCTGCAGGCGGTGGTGGAGGGCAAGACGGTACTGCTGGTCACGCACCGTGCCTCGTTGCTGTCACTGGTAGACCGACTGATCGTGATCGATCGCGGGCAGATTGTCGCCGACGGCCCGAAAGCCGCGGTCATGGATGCACTGAAGAAGGGGCAGATCAGTGTTGCATAAGCTGGATATGGGGCAGTTCAAGGACGGCCTGCGGCGCTATTTCAAAGGCAGCGACTCGCTTGGCGGCCAGCCGCTGCCCGAGGTAAACAAAGCCCTGATCGAAGATGCACCGCGGGTGGTGCGGCTGACCATCTGGGGCGTGATCCTGTTCTTCGTGTTCTTGATTGTATGGGCCAGCGTTGCGCCCATCGACGAAGTTACGCGGGGTGAAGGCAAGGCCATTCCCTCTTCCAAGGTACAGAAGATCCAGAACCTGGAGGGCGGCATCGTCGCCGAAATCTTCGCCAAGGAGGGGCAGATCGTCGAAGTGGGCCAGCCATTGCTGCGCCTGGATGAAACCCGCTTCGCCTCCAACGTTGGTGAAACCGAGGCTGACCGCTTGGCAATGGCCCTGCGGGTCGAACGTTTGAGTGCCGAGGTACAGGACAGCCCGCTGATAATCGACGAAAAGCTGCGTAAAGCCGCGCCAAACCAGGCGGCCAGTGAGGAGTCGCTGTACCAGAGCCGGCGCCAGCAACTGCAGGACGAAATTGGCGGCCTGCAACAGCAGTTGGTCCAACGCCAGCAGGAACTGCGCGAATACAGCTCCAAGCGCACCCAGTACGCCAACAGCCTTGAGCTGCTGCGCAAGGAAATCAGTATGTCCGAACCGCTGGTGGCAACCGGCGCGATTTCCCAGGTTGAAGTGCTGCGCCTGCGCCGTGCTGAAGTGGAAAACCGCGGTCAGCTGGACTCCACTGCGCTGGCGATCCCGCGCGCAGAGGCGGCCATCCGCGAGGTGCAAAGCAAGATCGAAGAGACGCGTGGCAAGTTCCGAAGTGAAGCGCTGACCCAGCTGAACGAGGCACGCACCGAACTGAACAAGGCTACCGCCACCAGCAAGGCGCTGGACGACCGGGTGCACCGCACACTTGTCACTTCGCCAGTACGCGGTATCGTCAAGCAACTGCTGGTGAACACCATTGGCGGGGTAATCCAGCCAGGCAGCGATATCATCGAAGTCGTGCCACTGGACGACACGCTGGTCATCGAGGCAAAGATCCTGCCCAAAGACATCGCCTTCCTGCACCCTGGCCAGGAAGCGACGGTCAAGTTCACCGCGTATGACTACACCATCTACGGTGGGCTCAAGGCCAAGCTGGAGCAGATTGGCGCCGACACCATTACCGATGAAGACAAGAAGACTACGTATTACCTGATCAAGCTGCGCACCGATCGCAGTCACCTAGGGACCGACGAGAAGCCACTGCTGATCATTCCGGGGATGGTGGCGACGGTGGATATCATGACAGGCAAGAAAACCATCATGAGCTACCTGCTCAAGCCGATCATGAAGGCGCGCTCGGAAGCGCTGCGCGAGCGGTGATAGCCGACCTGCTGGTTTCGCCATTGCTGTAGGAGCGGCCTCGTGTCGCGACAGGGCTGTACAAGCAGCCCTGCACATCGCTACGTGAACCTGAGGCCGCTATGCGGCCCTTTTGCGGCTCTAGGCTGTTCCTACAGCGGCGCGCGAGAGGCCATTCAGCGCCAAGGCGCAGGCTCACCCACCAGTTGCCCCTGAATCCCGCCTACTCCCATCTCCAGCAACACCAACCGCTCCCCTTCCGTCTCGACTCGCTCAGCAATCAGCGGCAGGTCGATGCTATGCGCCGCACGCTGGATCGCTTCGATGAACAGCCGCTTGTGCTGCTCATGATCGATGTTGCGGATGTAACTGCCGTCAATCTTCAGGTACGCCAGGCCCAAGTGCGCCAGGTTGCCAATCATGCTGAAGCGTCCACCGAAGCGTTGCAAAGCCAACCCGAAACCAAGCCCATGCAGGCGCCGGGTGAGTTGCTCCAATGCTGCCTGCTCAGGCAACTGCTCCTCGCCAATTTCAAAAACCAGCCGCGGGCCGAGCGCCGCATTCTGGCCCAGCAGCTCGAAAATGCGTTGAAGGGCCTTGGGGTCGGCCAGGGTGGCGGCGGACAGGTTCAACGCCAGCACCTGGTCATGCCCTCGCAGGTGCGCCAACACTTTCTCCAGCACCAGCACATCCAGCCGCGGCATCCAGCCGAAGCGCTCCAACCAAGGCAGGAAGCGGCCCGCCGGCAAGGCCTCGCCCTGGCCATCGCGCAAACGCGAAATAACTTTGTGGTGCAGTACCCGTTGCGAGGACGCGCACTCCATCACTGGCTGGAAGAACAACTCGAAATGCCCATTGATAAACGCCTGGTCGAGCCGTTCGTGCCAGGCATGCTGGCTATCTGCGGCAACCGCAGCAACACCTTGCTCAAGGCATACCCAGCCCGGCGTTGGCTGGTTCTCAGCGCGGGCCAGAGCCTCGTCGGCAAGCTTCAGCAACGCCTGTGGTGAATCACCAGGGCTGAATGGTGCCAGGCCTATACAAGCCACCGGGTCGATATCACTGGCCCCCGTTTCGTGCAGGCTCTGCAACGTTGCCTCCAGGGCCTGGGCAAGGTGTACGGCCTCCTCATGCACCATGCCCGGTGCCAGCACTGCAAATTCGCCGCCGCGGCTGCGGGAAATGAGGTCGTTGGTTTCCGGGTAGCTGGCACAAGTACGACGCAGCTGTTCACCTACCGCTTGCAGCAACTGGTCGGTACGCTGGCCGCCAAGGCGGGCATTCAGGCCGGCCAGGCCCTGAACCCGCAGCAACAGCAGGTAGCCGGCGCGCGCGTCTTCCAGGTTGCTTACCCGATTGTTCAGCTGCATTTCAAAATAGCGGCGGTTCGACAGCCCGGTCAGGCTGTCCTGGTAGGACTCCGCACGCAGCCGCTCACTGCGCTCGGCCTGCTCGGTGAACAGGGCTTTGAGTTTCTCGACCATCTGGTTCATCGCTTGCACTACGCGGCGTAGCTCCGGCGTGCGTGGCAACTCTGGCAGGCTGAGGAATTCGCGGCGAGCAATAGCGTGGGATTGCTCGACCATGTAGTCCAGCGGCCTCAACTGGCGACGCAACAGCAAAGCACCGAGCACGGCACTGGCCGCACCGCACAACAGCAACCAACCCAGGCTGCCCAAGGCACTTTGCCAAAGCTTGGCAATGGCGAACATCGGGTGGCTGATCACTTCAACGCGCGCGGCCTGCTGCCAGCCACGACTGACGATTGCATCGCCGCCGGCGGCCTCAAGGCCGATCAGGCGCACGAACCAAAGCGGCACACCCCCAGGGTCTGGCTCGGCGTGACGCTCCACCAGCACGGCATTGGAACCCAGGTCGACGACCTTGATGCTTGCATAGTAACCACTGTCGAAAATCGAGCTGACCATCAGCTCGACCATCGCTGGGTCGTCGATATTCGGCGTCAGCGAAAGCGCCAGCGCGGTGGCCGCATCCTGGGCGTGCGAGCGCAGCTGGTTGACGTATTGGCTGCGCGAGCTTTCCAGGCTGACCATGAAACTGCCACTGAAGGCGACCACCAGGAACAGGCAAATGGCCAACAGCAATTGTTTGAACAGTGACATCTGTGCTCCTTCAGTAAACCGGCTCGGCCGGGAACCCTTCGGCCTGCATTTTCTTCAACAAATCCTGCCAGCGTGACAGCCGCTTGGTATCACCAACCTTCTTGTTCCCTGCGGCGCCCGTCAGCCACAACCCCTCGCCATTGAAGGCGTACACCGGCAGCAGGTCGGTACGCTGGCTTGCCGGCTTGATGGCATCCATCAGACTGTCCAGCACCAAAGGCTGGGCCTGTGGGCTTGAATAATAGGTCAGGACCATGTGTGCCCGGTTCTGCCGCAGCGCCTTGACGTAGGTGATGCGCAGTTTTTCGCTGGGGATTCCCATGCGCCGTAGACTGAAATATTTGGCGATGGCGTAATCCTCGCAGTCCCCTGCACCTTTGATCAGTGCCTGCACAGGTGTGGCCCAGTAGTCGACCTCATGCCACAGATCGATATCCTCGACATAACGCAATTGCTGGTTGAAGAAGCGGTTGACCACTTGCAACCGTTCAAGCTCGGTACCCTGCTTCTGCGTGGCCATCAGGCTCTGCCAGGCATCGATGCGCCCCTGCCCGGCACCTAGTGGGCCGTACAGAGCCTGCGACTTGCGGCTGATCTGGGAGAAATCCCAATCCGCGTGCAAGCCGCCCAGCAGAAGACTGCCCAGCAGCGCGGCAAAGCCGACATATCGCACTACGGTTTTGAGCAACCAGGATATCGCCACTGCGAAGCCCTGTTCAGACCAGTCGAAAGCAGCGATGGTGGGGCTTGCCACCGCAAAAGACAATGGCACCCTGCAATCACGCACCCGGCTGTCAGCCCGCCTATACTTTCTGCTTACATCTTTCTATAGGCAGCTTCCTTTGACGTGCGACTTCCTCCACCATAGCCGCGCTTTTGGGGCGCCCGTACCAGTGTGGGTGCAGGTTTGACACCCTCACAAGCTGTTACTAGTGTCATTGGATCCAATATAGTCATCGTTGAGGCAGGCGTCGCGTGGCCAAGAAAATCAAATTGAGCAATGTGCTGGCAAGCGAGCAGTTGTTGCCGCATCAGGCCCGTGCCGTGATCGAAGAACGCCTGCGCAGCGCCATTCTCGATGGGCGCTTGCCCCCTGGTACTGCGGTTCGCCAACAAGAGCTCGCCACCTTGTACGGCGTTAGCCGCATGCCCGTGCGCGAAGCCCTGCGCCAGCTCGAAGCGCAGTCCCTGCTGAAGGTGGAGATGCATAAGGGCGCCGTCGTTGCACCGCTGATCGGCGAGGATGCAGTGGACACCTATGCCCTTCGCGTATTGCTCGAGAGCGAGGCGCTGCGCCAGTCTATCCCGCTGCTTGATGCCAGCGACATCGCCAGCGCCCGCGGGTATATCCAGCAACTGGAGAACGAGACCAGCCACACCGAAATTGGCCGCCTCAACCGCCTGCTCCACATGGCGCTGTACAGCAAGGCGCCGAACAAGAAACTACTGCGCCTTATCGAGAACGAACTGAACGAGGAAGAACGCTTCCTGCGTTTCCATCTTTCGTCCATGGGCCTGGGCAAGCTCACTCAGGACGATCACAACGCACTGGTAGATGCAGCCAGCGACAAGCTGGTGGACGAAGCGGTAGCGGTGCTGGAACGGCACCTCAATGGCGGGGCGCGGGTGATCCGCAATTACCTGGATACGCAATTGGGGCGTTAGCCCATCACCGGCTTTACGCGGTAATTGATGGGTTGCAAATTAATCTTGCTCCGCCAACAATGAGACTAATTATCATTAACGTCCATTGATGCCGGCGCCCTCCTCCATGCCCAGCAACGATTCCGTGCAAACGCTCTACAGTGACCACCACGGCTGGTTGCATACCTGGCTGCGTAGCAAGCTCGGCAACGCAGCCGATGCGGCTGACCTCGCCCAGGATACCTTCGTCCGCTTGCTACAGCGTCGTGAGCAATTGCAGCTGAATGCTCCCAGGGCCTTCCTACGCACGGTAGCGCGTGGGCTGGTGATCGATCATTGGCGCCGCGAGGAACTGCACAGGGCCTACCTGGAGGCTTTGGCCCATGTGCCGGAAGCACTGGCCCCCTCAGTCGAGACCCGCGAGCTGCTGCTGGAATTGCTTGAGCGTATTGCACGCATGCTCGACGGCCTCAAACCCAAGGTCCGTCGGGCATTCCTGCTGGCTCAATGCGAGGGGCTGAAGCATCAGGCCATCGCCGAACAGATGGGGATCTCCGTGCGCACCGTTGAGCGCTACATCGCCGATGCGCTCTATCACTGCTACGTGCTGCGCTATGAAGACGACTGCTGAATCCATGACCGTCGCACGCCCTGATACAAAAACGGTCAGGCAGGCCATTCAGTGGATGCTGCGGCTCCGTGAGTGCGGGCACGATCCAGCTCTGCAACAACAGTGCGCGCATTGGCGCAGCAGCCACCACGAAAACGAACAGGCCTGGCAGCGTGTGGTTCACCTTCATCAGGACCTTGACCTGCGCGCTATTCCCGGTGCCGGGCTGGCATTGCAGACACTGGAAACCAGCCAGCAGCGCCTGCGCCGCCGACAGGCGCTGAAGCTGCTTGGCGGCGTTGTCATGGCAGGGTCGGCGAGCTGGCTGGCCAAAGACCTCGATACTGTGAGTGCCTGGACGTCAGACTATGCCACCGGCACGGGCGAGCGACGCGTCTTCACCCTGCCCGATGGCTCACTGATGCAACTCAATACCTGCAGTGCCGTGGACCTGGCCTTCCATGATCAACAGCGTCTGGTCCGCTTGAAGCATGGGGAATTGATGATCAACTGCAACCCCCGGCATCCCCTGCTGGTACAAACCCGCGACGCGCTGCTGGAAGGCTTCGAAGGACGCTTTGTGGCCTATCAGGATAGCGACTGCACACGTGTCAGCGTCAGCCACGGCAAAGTGGCGATACACCGGCCTGGTACTGGCCAACTTCAGTGGATCGAAGGTGGCCAGAACTGGCGCCTGGATGCTCAAGGTGCGCACCGGCTCGCGCACATGGAAATGGATGCGATGGCCTGGACTGAAGGGTTGATCGTCACTCAGGACATGCACCTCTCCAACTTCCTCGCGCAGGTCAGCCGCTATCGCCATGGTTACCTGGGCTGCAGCAATGAGATTGCCGACCTGCGCCTGTCGGGGGTGTTCCGCCTCGAAGACCCGGAACAACTGCTTCGGCTGCTACCGCAGACGTTGCCCGTACGAGTTCGTCGACGTACACGCTGGTGGGTGCATGTAGAGAGCATGACCTGATAAGGCGTTATCGATTTCTGGCGGGTTTTGATTCCAGGTCCGGCTAGGACAGTAAGCGACACTTTCTGCCCTCGACACTTTAACGGACCCTCATGCCTATCAATCCGGTGTTAACCCACACTTTCAGCCCGAATGATTTTCGTCCAGTCCTGCAATCAGCTCACTTGCGCCATGCCATCCAGGCTGTTCTGTTTGGTACCGCCCTGGGCCTGGCAACTGTTCCACAACTTTCCGTAGCGGCCGACACAGTCGAAGTGAGCCAACGCTATGCAATACCAGCTGGCCAACTGACCGACGTCCTCAACAAGATCGCTCGTCAGGCCGGCATCACCCTATCGAGCACGCCTCAGCTGACCGATGGCCTGCATTCCAACGGACTGCAGGGGCAGTACACTACCGATCAAGCGCTGCGCCAGTTGCTAAATGGCAGCGGACTGGAAGCCGTCAGCCAGGGGGGACGTAACTATGTGCTGCAGGCACAGCGTCAGAACGCCGCCCTGGCATTGCCAGACACCGACATCCGTAGTTTCTCCCTCGGCAACGCACTGGGCAGCATGGAGGGTTACAACGCCACGCACAGCCAGGTGGCGACCAAGACCAGCATGCCCTTGGTGGAGACATCCCAATCGGTCTCGGTAGTCACTCGCCAACAAATGGACGATCAGGGCTCTCAGACCGTTGCCCAGGCCATGCGCTACACGCCTGGAGTACTGACCAACCCGTACGGTGCCACTCATCGCTATGACTATGTAGCCATGCGCGGCTTCAACGACGGTTCGGTGGACAACATCTACGTCGATGGGCTCAAGTCAATGGGCGACAACGGCACCTACAGCACGATGCAGGTAGACCCATACTTTCTTGAGCGCATCGACATTCTCAAGGGACCGTCTTCGGTACTGTACGGGCGAAGCTCGCCGGGTGGCCTGGTAGCCCTGACCACCAAGAAGCCACTCTTTGCCCCTTACCATCAGGTTCAGGCCACGGTAGGTACTCAGGGCCAGCGTGGCGTGGGCTTCGACTTCAGTGGTCCTGTGGATGACGACAAACGCATTGCGTATCGCCTGACGGGTTTGGCGGAAGCTTCCGACACTCAGTTCGACCACAACAAGGAAGAACGTTACGCCATCGCCCCCGCTATCAGTGTCGACTTCACCGAAGACACCTCACTCACGCTGCAGGCCTATTTGCAGCACGACCCTGACGGTGGGTACCACGGCGGTAACCCTGCTGATGGCATGCTGCACAAGCGCAACGGTTTGCGCCTGTCAGACCATTTCTTCGAAGGCGAGCCGAGCATCGACAACTACGAGCGCACGCAGCAATCCTTCAGCTACCAGTTTGAGCATCGCTTCAATGATGTGTTCACAGCGCGGCAGAACTTCCGTTATCAGTATTCCGACGTGTCGATGGACCAGGTGTACTCCGCCGGCTGGGCAGATGTTGACAGCAACATGTTAAATCGCGCCTATATATGGCGGCGACGAGCGTCTGCATTCGTACATCATTGATAACATGCTGCAGGCAGAATTCTTTACCGGGGCGGCCAAACACACCTTGCTACTGGGGGCTGACTACCAGCGGCGCAAAGCCGACGTGGCATGGCGTTATGGCACCGTCGGCCCACTGGATGCCGGCAATCCACAGTACGGCAATGGCAATCTTCAGGTACTGGGCGAGAACCGCTACCAGCGGCGCTTGCAACAAACGGGTGTGTACCTGCAGGATCTGGTGGAGCTGGACCAGTGGCGCTTTTCATTGGGGCTGCGCCAGGACTGGGTGAAGGTGTCCGAAGAGAACCGTGACAGCGACAGCAAGGTCAGTGATCAACGCTCCAGGTTCACCTCCCGGGCAGGGGTGCTCTACCTGTTCGAGAACGGCATTGCGCCCTACATCAGCTACTCGGAGTCGTTCAACCCGAACACCGTGTCCGACCAGCAAGGCCGGCCGCTGGCACCGACGGAGGGCACTCAGTGGGAAGCCGGCATCAAATATCAGCCACCAGGGAGCGACAACCTGTTCACCGCATCGGTGTTCCGCATCGAGCAGGAGAATTTGGCGTCTAAACAGCCTGACGAAGACTTCTATCGCCCTGTCGGTGAAGTCCGCTCGCAAGGGCTGGAGCTTGAGGCCCATGTACAGCTGACCGACAGCCTCAAACTGCTGAGTGGCTATACCTTCACCGATATCGAGTATTCGAAGTCAATGCCGAGCCTTGTCTCAGGCAACGTGGACAACAAGGGTAATTCGCCGACTCAGGCGCCGAAACAGATGCTCTCGCTATGGGCCGACTATATCTTCCGCCAGGGGGCACTGGATGGCCTGCGGCTGGGCGGTGGGGTGCGATATGTGGGGTACAGCTGGGTCGATGCGGAAAACAGCATGAAGGTGCCTTCCTACACCCTGTTCGACGCCTCGATCGGCTATGACCTGGGCAAGGTCGGCCTGACGGGTGTGGATGTGCGCTTGAACGCCAACAACCTTACCAATGAAAGCTACATCACCTCATGTGCCAGCCTGAACTACTGCTACATGGGTGAAGAGCGCAATGTGAGCGCCACGGTCAGCTATCAGTTCTAACCGATATTGAAACCCGTAAAAGACAAAGCCCCTGTCTGCATCGCAGACAGGGGCTTTGGGTTTGAATCTTGACGATGACCTACTCTCACATGGGGAAACCCCACACTACCATCGGCGATGCATCGTTTCACTGCTGAGTTCGGGATGGGATCAGGTGGTTCCAATGCTCTATGGTCGTCAAGAAATTCTGTGTGCTGGCTCGTCTCTCGGACGCGCCTGCGAATCTCTGTAGTTCCTACTTAAAGACAAG
>NZ_JBJJLR010000081.1:0-14085 GCF_046230975.1 Pseudomonas sp. KCJK9058 | reverse complement strand
TTGTCGCCTGCCCAGGCCAATGGTGAAGCGCTCGATGTGCGTCTGGTGGATGCCGCCGGCAACGCCTCGGCGCCACTGCAATTCGATGCGCCGGACATCACCCCACCTGAGGCAGTAACCAATATTACGGTTGGTGCTGACGGCCTGGCCCTGAGCGGTCGCGGCGAGCCAGGTGCCACTGTGGAAGTGCGCGATGCCAATGGCACCGTGATCGGCACGGGTGTGGTGGGTGCCAACGGCACCTTCCTGATCGACCTCGCCCCAGCCGCACAGCCAGGCGAGCAGTTGAGCCTGGTGCAGACCGACCCAAGCGGCAACGCTTCCTCGGCACTGCAATTCGAAGTCCCGGTCACCACTGCGCCTGCCAGCCCCAGCGACCTTGTATTCGCCGAAGACGGCAGCAGCATCAGCGGTACCGCACCTGCCGGCACCCGTGTGGAAGTGCATGACGCCAATGGCACGCTGATTGGCAGTGTGGTGGCGGGCCCCGACGGCAGCTTCACCGTTACCCTCGACCCGGCCCAGGCCAACGGCGAACTGCTGGACGTGGTGGCCATTGATGACGGCGGCGTTTCCTCGCTGCCCGCACAGATCACCGCCCCCGACATCACCGCCCCTGCCGCCCCAACCGAACTGGTGATCAATGCCGACGGCAGCGTGGTCACCGGCCGTGCCGAACCGGGCAGCACCGTACGCGTGCTGGCCGCCGACGGCACCACTGTGCTGGGTAGCGTGGTAGTTGGCGCTACCGGCAGCTTCAGCATCACCCTCGACCCGCCACAGATAGACGGTGAAGTGCTGCAAGTGACGGCCACCGATGCGGCAGGCAACGCCTCCACCGCCAGTAACCTTACCGCGCCGGACATCGATGGCGGCGACACAACGCCACCGCAGACCCCGACCAACCTGGTGATCAGTGCTGCCGGCAGCCAACTCAGCGGTCGTGGCGAAGCCGGTACCAGCGTTCAGGTACGCGATGACGCAGGCACCGTAATTGCCACAGGCACAGTCAATCCCGATGGTACCTTCGCCATCACCTTGAACCCGGCCATCACCGATGGCAGTACCCTGCAAGTGACCCTGACCGACACTGCCGGCAATGTCTCGCAACCCGGTTCGGTCGCCGCGCCAGACCTGCTGGCCCCAGCGCAGCCAACCGAGCTGGCCTTGGTTGATGGCGTGACCTTTACCGGCCGCGGCGAGCCCGGTGCCACCGTACAGGTGCGCAATGCCACCGGCAGCCTGATCGGCACTGGCTTGGTCAACGAAGACGGCACCTTCAGCGTCACGCTGTTCCCCGCCCAGGCCAATGGTGAGGCCCTGGACATTCGCGTGGTAGACGCCGCCGGCAACAGTTCAACGCCGCTGGCATTCACTGCACCGGACGTCACGCCGCCAGCTGCCGTCAGCAACGTCGTGGTGGGCGCCGATGGCCTGGTGCTCAGTGGCCGTGGCGAGGCCGGTGCTACCGTACAGGTACGTGATGCCAACGGCTCTGTCATAGGCACCGCCACAGTCGGCGCCAACGGAGCCTTCTTGGTCGACCTCACCCCAGCCGCGCAACCGGGCGAGCAATTGAGCCTGGTGCAGACCGATGCGAGCGGCAACGCCTCTGAAGCCCTGCAATATGAAGTCCCGGCAACCACGACCCCAGCCAGCCCAAGCGACCTGGTGGTGGCTGCGAACGGCGCCAGCATCACTGGTACAGCCCCGACGGGCAGCCGTGTGGAAGTACACGATGCCAACGGCACACTGGTCGGCAGTGTGGTGGTAGGTGCCGGTGGCACCTTCACCGTCATCCTCAACCCGGCCCAGGCCAACGGCGAACTGCTGGACGTGGTGGCCATCGATGGCACCGGCGCTTCGTCCCTGCCGGTGCAAATCGCTGCGCCAGACATCACCCCGCCGGTCACCCCGAGCGAGCTAGCGATCAGTGCCAACGGCAGCGAGGTCACCGGCCGCGCCGAAGTGGGCAGCACCGTGCGTGTGCTGGCCGCCGATGGCACCACCGTGCTGGGTAGTGTGGTGGTCGACGCCACTGGCAGTTTCAGCATCACCCTCGACCCGCCGCAGGTGAGTGGAGAGGTACTACAAGTCACCGCCACCGACGCCGCCGGCAACACCTCCACGGCCGGCGACATCACCGCGCCGGACATCGACGGTGGCGACACCACACCACCGGATGCCGCAACCAACTTGGTAGTCGGCCTGGCCGGGGCCCAGCTCAATGGCCGCGGCGAAGCCGGGGCCAGCGTGCAGGTGCGCGATGCCCAGGGCAATGTACTGGCCAACGGCTCGGTCAACCCGGACGGCACCTTCCAGATCACCCTTGACCCACCGGTGAAAGATGGCAGCAACCTGCAAGTGGTGCTGACCGATGCCAGCGGCAATGCTTCTGCCCCGGCGTCGGTGGTTACCCCGGACTTGCAGGCCCCGGCCCAACCGAGCGGCGTGGCCTTGGCCGACGGCGTGACCCTGAGCGGCAACGGCGAGCCAGGCGCGACCGTGCAGGTACGCGATGCCTTGGGCAACTTGCTCGGCACTGGCCTGGTCACTGAAACCGGCAGTTTCAGCATCACCCTGTCGCCGGCCCAGGCCAATGGCGAAATCCTCGACATCCGTCTGATCGATGCCGCCGGCAATGTCTCTTCACCCCTGCAGTTCGAGGCCCCGGACATCACCGTGCCTGCCGTAGTCAGCAACATCGTCGTCGGCGCCGACGGCCTGACCTTGGGCGGTCGCGGCGAAGCCGGTGCTACCGTCGAGGTGCGCGATGCCAATGGCACGCTGATCGGTACCGGCACAGTGACCGCGAACGGTACTTTCCTGATCGACCTCGATCCGGCTGCACTGCCGGGTGAACGCCTGAGCCTGGTACAGACCGACCCGAGCGGCAACGCCTCTGAAGCGCTGACCTACGACGTGCCACTGGTGGTCACCCCGACCAGCCCGAGCGAACTGGTCGTCGCCGCCGATGGCAGCAGCATCAGCGGTTCTGCTCCTGCTGGTAGCCGCGTGGAAGTGCATGATGCCAACGGCACGCTGGTCGGTAGCATCGTGGTGGGTGCCGAGGGCACCTTCACCGTGGTGCTCACACCGGCCCAGGCCAATGGCGAATTACTGGACGTGGTGGCGATCGACAACAACGGCACCTCGTCGTTGCCGGTGCAGGTCGCCGCACCAGACATCACCGCGCCTGTGGCGCCAAGCGATCTGGCAATCAGTGGCGACGGTACCGTTGTCAGCGGCCGCGCCGAAGCAGGCAGCACCGTCCGTGTGCTGGCCGCCGATGGCATCACTGTACTGGGCAGTGTCGTGGTGGGGGCCAGCGGTGCCTTCAGCATCGGCCTCACCCCGCCACAAGTGGCAGGCGAGCAGTTGCAGGTGACGGCCACCGATGTCGCAGGCAACGCCTCCACGGCCGGCAGCGTCACCGCACCGATCGTGGACAACGGCGGCGACACCACACCGCCGGAGCCCGCCACAGAGCTGGCCATCAGTAACGATGGCCGCACAGTCTCCGGGCGCGGCGAAGCGGGCGCCACCGTGGAGGTGCGCAACGATCAGGGGCAAGTGCTGGTGAGCGGCACCGTTCAGCCCGATGGCAGCTTCAATGTGCAACTGCCAACCCCGGTGGTGGATGGCTCGTCCCTGCAAGTGACCCTGACCGATGCCGCCGGCAACGTCTCTACACCTAGCCCGCTGACGGCGCCCGACCAGGTAGCACCGCTGCAACCCACCGACCTGGTGCTGAGTAATGGTGACAGCCTGGTCGGTACTGCAGAAGGGGGCGCACGGATTGAGGTCAAAGATGCCTCGGGCAACCTGATCGGTAGCGTCATTGCCGAGCCGGATGGCAGCTTCAGCCTGACCCTCGACCCGCCCCAGGCCAATGGCGAAACCTTGTCCATCACCGTGACCGATGCGGCAGGCAATACCTCGGTGCCGCTGAGTTACGTGGCCCCGGACATTACTGCACCGGCGATCGTCACTGACGTGCTGGCAGGCGATGGCAGCCTGGCCGTGTCTGGCCGTGGTGAGCCTGGTGCCACAGTCGAAGTGCGTGATGCCCAAGGCGCAGTCATCGGTACTGGCACCGTGGCGCCAAATGGCACCTTCGTGATTGACCTGGAGGCACCGCTGGCCGCAGGTGAGAACCTCGTGCTGGTGCAGACCGATGCCGCTGGCAATACCTCGGCAGTGGTCAGCGTGACCGTTGCCGATACACCGCTGCCCGAAAGCCCGAGCGGCGTGGTGGTGGCCGGTGACGGCTCCAGTGTTTCCGGTACCGCACCGGCAGATACGCAGGTGCAAGTGCGTGACGCGCAGGGCAATGTCCTGGGCAGCACCCAGGCCGGCCCGGATGGCAGCTTCACCATCGGCCTGACCCCGGCACAGGCCAACGGGGAAGCACTGGATGTCGTCGCGGTTGACGAAGCTGGCAACAGTTCACTGCCGACCCAGATCACCGCGCCCGATATCACCCCGCCCAATGAAGCCAGTGAACTGCAACTGAGTGCCGATGGCGGCCTGCTCACCGGTCGCGGCGAACCGGGCACCACCGTGCAGGTCATCAGCGCCGACGGCACTGTGCTGGGCAACGCCCAGGTCGGTGCCGACGGTGTGATCAGCGTGGTCCTGAACCCAGCGCAGACCGACGGCCAGGAACTGGACGTGGTCCTGCGCGACCCCGCTGGCAACACCTCGACCGCCAACATCGTCGCGCCCGATACCGACGGCCCGCTGCAACCCTCCGGGCTGGCTATCGATACCGCTGGCATTCACCTTACCGGCCAGGGTCAAAGCGGCTCCATCGTCACCGTGCGTGACGCCGACGGCAATGTGCTGGGCACTGCCACCGTGGGCGGCGACGGCCGTTTCGACGTCACCCTCAACGCGCCACAGCGCAATGGCGAAAGCCTGACCGTCGAAGCGACCGACAACCTGGGCAATAGCGCAGGGCCGGTGGACTTCACCGCCCCCGACTCTACCCCGCCGCAAGTGGTCACCAACCCGGCCATCGACGGCACCGGTACCACGATCACCGGCAACGGCGAACCGGGCGCCACCGTGACCGTGCGCGGGCCGGATGGCAGCGTGCTGGGCAGCACGGTGGTCGGCGCAGGTGGCGCTTTCGAAATCACCCTCGACACGCCGCAAACCAACGGCCAGGCACTGACCGTGGAGCAACGCGACGCGGCCGGCAACCTGTCGGCGGCAGTCGACGTGTCGGCACCGGATACCCAGGCACCCGATAGCCCCACCGGTCTGGTCCTGGCTGGCGACGGCAGCAGCCTGAGCGGCAGCGGCGAGCCGGGTGCGCAGGTGACCGTGACCGGCACTGGCGGCACAGTACTGGGCACCGCAACGGTCCAGCCCGATGGCTCCTTCCAGGTGGTCATCGACCCGCCACAGCTCAATGGCCAGACGCTGTCTGTCACTCAGGCGGACAACAGCGGCAACGGCTCGCCCGCTGGCACCGTGACCGCACCTGACTTCGAGGCACCGCTGCCGGCGCAAGGACTGGGCCTTGATCCTACCGGCACACTGCTCAGCGGGCAGGGCGAGGCAGGCAGCACGGTAGAGGTACGTGATGCCGCAGGCAACCTGCTAGGCACCATCCCGGTGAATGCAGACGGTACGTTCGAAGTGGCACTCTCCCCGGCCCAGACCAACGGTGAAGTGCTGTCGGTGGTGCTGATCGATGGCGGCGGCAATGCCTCGCCGTCGGCCACTTTCACCGCTGACGACAGTACCGCGCCAGCTGCGCCTGCCGGCCTCACGATCACCCCGGGCGGCAGTGCCATCCAGGGTACCGGTGAAGCTGGCGCCACGGTGGAAGTGAAGCTTGCCGACGGCACGTTGGTAGGCACCGTCGTCGTGCCCGCAGGCGGCAGCTTCACGGTCCCACTATCGCCCGCCCAGTTGGACGGCCAGGCCCTGGATGTGACGCTGACCGATGCGGCCGGCAACATTTCGCAGCCCAGCCAGATCCTTGCGCCTGACATCACGCCACCGGCACTGCCCACCGACGTTGCAGTCAGCAGCGATGGCACGGCTGTGACCGGTAACGCACCTGGCGCCAGTTCGGTGACCGTGAGCGATGGGGCCGGCAATGTGATCACTGTTGCGGTCAACCCGGATGGCAGTTTCAGCGTGCCGCTGGATACACCGCAGAACAACGGCCAGACCGTAACCGTGGTAGTGACCGACGCAGCCGGCAACGACTCGGCGCCGGTCTCTGTCACCGCGCCGGACACGACCAACCCAGAACCGGCGACCGGGCTTACCGTAAGCCCGGATGGCAGCACGGTCGGCGGCACAGCCGAGCCTGGCAGCACAGTGGAAGTCCGCAACCCGGATGACACCGTGCGCGGCACTGTAACTGCAGGGCCGGACGGCACCTTCGTGATCCCGGTCGCCCCACCGCTGGCATCAGGTGAAACAGTCGATGTGGTGGTGATCGACCCTGCCGGTAACGAATCGCCTGAAATACCACTGGCTGGCCCGACCGGTACCGAAGTGGCCACGCCTTCAGCCCTTGCCATCAGCGCCGACGGTTTCCTGCTGACCGGCCAGGGTACGGTCGGCTCGCTGATTACCGTAACCTCCGGGGGCACCACGCTGGGCAGCGCCACGGTCGGCAGCGACGGTACCTTCCGTGTGTTCCTCCAGAACGCCCAGCTCAACGCCCAGATCTTGCAGGTCAGTGCCAAGGCTACCGTCGATGGTCAGCCTTCGGTGCCGGCCATTATCGTGGCCAATGACACCACGGCACCGGACGCGCCGACGCAGGTAAACCTCAACGCCACCGGCAGTACGCTGACCGGCCAAGGCGAGGTGGGTGCAACTGTGCGCGTGACAGACCTACAAGGCACCTTGCTGGGGACTGCAACCGTCGCGAGCAATGGCCTGTTCAGCGTCAGCTTCTCGCCGGCCGTGGCCAATGGGCAGAACCTGATCGTCACCCAGGCTGATGCTGCAGGTAACGTTTCGCTCGCGGCCACCCTGCAAGCGCCTGACCTGCAGGCACCGCTGGCGGCCAGCAACCTCAGCCTCAACAGCGCAGCCACCGTGCTCAGCGGCCAGGGCGAAGCCGGTGCCAGCGTCACCGTGCGCGACGCCAGCGGCGCCATCCTGGCCACCGGCACCGTCAACCAGAGCGGCCAGTTCCAGATCACCCTGCCCAGCGCGCAAGTCACCGGCAGCCCGCTACAGGTCACCCTCAGTGATGCCGCTGGCAATGTGTCCGGCCCGGCCAGCCTGGCCACGCCAGACCATACGCCGCCAGCGGCCATCAGTAACCCGGTGTTGAGCCAGGACGGCCGGCAGCTTTCCGGCAGCGGTGAAGTGGGCGCCACGGTACAGGTACGCAACGCCGCCGGTGCCTTGCTCGGCACCGCCACGGTGGGCGCCGACGGTCGCTTCACGGTGACCTTCGACACGCCGCAAGCCAACGGCCAGGTCATCGGCGTGACGCAAGTGGATGCCGCCAGCAATACCTCGCCGGCAATCAATGTGACAACCCCGGACCTGACCCCACCCGCGCCGCTGACCAACGTGGTGCTGAATAACAACGGCCTGACCCTGACCGGCCTGGGCGAAGCCGGTGCCACGGTCACCGTTCACGGCCAGGACGGGACCATCATCGGCACCGGCCTGGTAGCGGCCAATGGCAGCTTTACCCTCACCCTGAACAGCGCCCAGCTCAACGCCCAGCACCTGAGCGTTACGCAGACCGACGCGGGCAACAACACCTCCCCCGCCGTGGCGGTCACCGCGCCAGACTTCACCCCGCCTACCGCACCGACAGCACTCGCCCTGTCCGGTACCGGGCTGCAACTGACCGGTAACGCCGAAGCCGGCAGCACCGTGACCGTGCGCGATGCCAGCGGCAACGTGCTGGGCACAGCGGTAGCCAGTGGCAACGGCACCTTCCAGGTCACCTTGAACAGTGCCCAGACCAATGGCCAGATGCTGCAGGTGACCGCCACCGACGCAGCCGGCAACGTGTCGCCGGCCGCACCTTACACTGCAGCCGACACCACGCCGCCGGCCGCCGTGACCAACCTGGCTGTCTCCGCCAATGGCGCCACCCTGACAGGCGATGGCGAAGCAGGCGCAACCGTGACCGTACGGGCACCGGACGGTACCGTGCTGGGCAACGCTACAGTGGCCGCCGACGGTCACTTCAGCGTGTCCCTGTCGCCGGCAGCGATCACGGGTGAAAGCCTGAGCGTGGTTCAGGCCGATGCCGCACAGAACGTCTCCCCTGCACAGAGCGTGACGGCGCCGGGTGCGCTGGCACCGGCCACACCGGACAACCTGATACTGGCCGCCGACGGCCTGTCGGTGACCGGCACCGCCGAGGCGGGCAGCACAATCAAGGTGTACGGCCCCAACGGCGTATTGCTGGGCAGCAGCCCGGTCGCCAACGACGGCACGTTCACTGTCAATCTCGGCAGTGCTCAGGCCAATGGCGAAGTGCTGCAGGTCAGCGCAACGGGCCCCGATGGCAGCGTATCGCTACCCGCTACCCTGCAGGCACCCGACACCACGGCACCGCAACCACTGACCAACCTGGCGTTGTCCAGCGATGGCCTGGTACTCAGTGGCCGCGGTGAAGCAGGTGCCACCGTTACCGTGATTGGCGAAGGCGGTGTCGACCTGGGCACTGCCGTGGTCGATGCCAATGGCAACTTCAATGTCAACCTGAACAGCCCGCAGATTAACGGCGAACAGCTCAGCGCCAGCCAGTCCGATGTGGCCGGCAACGAGTCCAACAGCGTCAGCCTGACAGCCCCTGACCGCGTCGCGCCGGATGCTGCCGGCAACCTGGCTTTCGCCGGGGGTGGCAGCTTGTTGAACGGTACCGGCGAAGCGGGTGCCGCCGTGCGTGTGCTCGCCGCCGATGGTTCGGTGCTGGGCAGCGCCACGGTGCGCGCCGACGGGACTTTCCAGGTCAGCCTCGCATCGCCCCAGGCCAACGGCCAACAGGTGCAGGTGGTACTGACCGATGCGGCCGGCAACCAGTCTGCTGCCAGCGCCATCACCGCACCCGATACCACACCGCCAACGGCACCCGGCGAACTGGCCGTTTCCGGTGATGGTGTCACCCTCACCGGCCGCGGCGAAGTGGGCGCGCGGGTGACCGTGACCAACCCGGCAGGCGAGGAAATCGGCAGCGCCACCGTCGATGCCAGTGGCCACTTCACCATCACGCTGAGCCCGGCACTGGGCAACGCCGAGCTGCTCAGCTTCACCCAGGCCGATGCGGCCGGTAACGTGTCGGCAGTGGCAACCCTGCAAACCCCCGACTTCACCCCGCCCGACCCGCTCACCCAAGTGGTGATCAACGCCGACGGCAGTGTGGTCAGCGGCCTGGGCGAGGCCGGCGCCACGGTAATCGTCAGTAACGCGGCCGGTACCGTACTGGGCACGGGTATCGTATTGGCTGATGGCAGCTTCAGCGTCGAACTGTCACCCGCACAAATCAACAACCAGACACTGTCGGTACTGCAGGCCGATCCCCCCGGCAACGTCAGCCTGCCGGTCAACGTGCAAGCGCCGGACCTCACGCCGCCAGCGGCAGCAACCGAGCTGCGGCTCAATGCGGCAGGTGACGAGCTGGGGGGTGTCGGCGAAGTGGGCGCCACCGTGCGCGTGTACGTCGGTATCACGCAGGTGGGTACCGGCACAGTGGGCGCCGACGGGACCTTCATCGTCGAGCTGGATGCAGCGCAGCTCGATGGCCAGGCGCTGCAGGTCACCCTGACCGATGCAGCTGGCAACATCTCGCCAATCAGTTCGGTCACGGCGGTGGACACCACACCACCGGCCTCCGTGGTCGCCATCATCAACGACAGCGGTACCCAGGTGATCGGTACTGCCGAAGCCGGCACCCGCGTCACGGTGGTCAACAACAACGGCGACCTGCTGGGCCAGGTAACGGTGGAGCCGGACGGCACCTTCGTCCTTGACCTGAACCGCCCGCAAATCAACGGCGAAACGCTGACCATCATCGCCCAGGACGCCACTGGCAACCCGTCGGTACCGCTGGCAGTGACTGCGCCAGACCTGACGCCACCGGTGCAGCCGACCGACCTGCTGCTCAACGCAGCCGGTACGTCGATGACGGGTACGGCAGAAGCCGGCAGCACCATCACGGTGCGCGGCCCGAACAACAACATCGTGGGCACGGTGGAAGTGGGTGAGAACGGCCAGTTCACTGTGCCGATCAGCCCGGCACAGAACAACGGCCAGTTGCTGACGGTGGTGTCCACGGATGATGCTGGCAACGCTTCGGTGGCTGTCCCTTACCAGACCAACGACACCTCGCCACCCGACCTGGTGACCAACCTGGCGATCAACAACACCTTCAACGTGCTGACCGGCAAGGGCGAAGCCAATGCCACGGTTACCGTCAGCCTCGACGGAGACGTGATCGGTACCGGCGTGGTGGATGCCGCTGGCAACTTCCAGATAACGCTGGTGCCGGCGGCGGGCTCGCTCGCAACCCTGGAAGTGACACAGTCCGACGGCATCAATACGTCTGCGGTCGCGACCTACCTCACACCCTTGATCGCACCACCCGTGCCGCCCACCGACGTGACCTTGGGCAGCGACGGCCTGACCCTGACAGGCAGTGCACCCAGCGGTGTGGGCATTCGCGTGTACGACGCTGCAGGCAACCTGATCGGTACAGGGGTCGCAAGCCTGAACGGCTCCTTCACCCTGACGCTGGACGCAGCCCAGCTCAATGGCGAACACATTTCGGTGACAGCGGTGGCGCTGATAGGCGGCGAATCGCAGCCGACCTTCCTGCAAGCGGCCGACATCACGCCACCGACCAACCCGGTGGTGACCAGCCTGTCTGTCAATGGCCTGGTGCTGACCGGCACGGGTGAAGCCGGTGCCACGGTGACAGTGCGTGATGCCGGTAACAACGTGCTCGGCACGGCGGTGGTGAATGGCGGTGGCGTGTTCACCGTCAACCTGAACGCCGCGCAGCTCAACGGCCAGGTCCTGGGCGTGAGCCAGGCTGACGCTGCAGGCAATGCGTCCGGCAGCACAAGCTACACCGCCGCAGACCTGCAGCCACCTGCAGCCCCCACCAACGTCGCCATCAACGGCACCGGTACCGTGCTTACCGGTAGCGGTGAGGCGGGCGCTACCATTACCGTCCAAGGCCCGAACGGCCAGGTGGGTACCGGAGTGGTACAAGCCAACGGCACCTTCAGCATTACCTTGACCTCGCCACAGAACGACGGGCAACTGCTGGTGGTACGCCAGGCCGATGCTGCCGGCAACCTGTCCGCCAGCACCAGCCTGACTGCGCCGGACACCACCCCGCCAGCCGCCCCGCTGGCCACCATCAACGCCAACGGCACCTCGGTCAGTGGTGCTGGCCAGGTCGGCAGCACGGTCACCGTGCGCAACAGCGCCGGTACCGTACTGGGTACCGCAACGGTGGGCAGCAACGGCCTGTTCGTGGTCAGCCTGACTGCGGCGCAGATCGACAACCAGGCGCTCAGCGTCACCCTCACCGACAGCGCCGGTAACGTGTCCACAGGCACTGCACTGACCGCACCGGACCTGACCCCGCCTGCGGCTGCCGGCAACCTGCTGTTCAGTGCCGACGGCAGTACCCTCACCGGTACTGGCGAAGTGGGTGCCACCGTCACCGTACGCAGCGCCGGCGGTACCGTGCTGCAGACCGCGACGGTGCAGGCGGACGGCACCTTCACCGTGACCCTGAGCCCGCCTCAGGACAACGGCCAGATCCTTTCGGTGACCCTCAGCGACCCGCGCGGCAACGTGTCGGGCAACGTCAACGTCACTGCACCGGATGTGGATGCCAACGCGCCGGTCATCGCCAGCGACAACCTGGCCACGGCCACGGTCAACCTGGCAGCGGTCAGCGCCACGAAGACCTACACCGACAGCTTCACCACGCTGTTGTCGGGGTTCTCCAAGACCTACACCTGGACGGTGGCAGCAGGCACCACGGCTGACCCTACCCTCACACTGACCACCAACAGCGTGCTGGCATTGCTCAACAACACCAGCTTCACCCTGCAGGTGAAAGACGCCAGCGGCAACTGGGTGACCATCGCCACCGGTAACACTCAGGGCCTGCTCGACCTGATCGTGTTGCCAATCGGCTTGCAGGTGGACATCGGCGTGCTGCAAGCCGGTGATTACCGACTGACCGTGGGCAGTGGCGGCATCGGCCTGATCACCGAAGTGAGCACCACGCTGGACATCGTCTCCACCAGCCTGACCCAATTCACCGGCACCGGCATTGCCACCTCTGGCAACGTCATTACCGACGTGGGTACCGATGGCGCAGTGGATGCTCGTGGCCCGGACAGCGCCGCCGTGCTGCAAGTGCTCAAAGACGGCAGCTACGTCTCGGCCGGGACCGCCACGACGGTTCAGGGCCAGTACGGCACCCTGGTGATCCGTGCGGACGGCAGCTACACCTACACGCCGAACGGCAGCCCGAACAGTGTCGGCAAGGTGGACGTGTTCAGCTACCAACTGGTGCACCCTAACGGCCTGTCCGATGCCGCCAACCTGTACGTGCGCATCGACAGCCCGCAAGCCACGGAGGTCTGGAGCGACACCAACTACGGTGCTCCGGCCACGGTGGTCGACGCAGTCAACGACGTTGGTACCAGCCAGGTCACCCTGGACAACCGCGTGGACTCCAGCAGCAGTACGCTAGGCTCGCTGAACCTGCCAGTGATCGGTACCCGCCAGGCCACCTACACCACCACGGTTGCCGCCAATACCACGGCCGACCTGCAGGTGGTGGTCAACTCCACCAACCTGTTGGGCCTGCTCAACGGCACCACCATCGAGCTGCTCAAGCTCAACCCGGCCACCGGCCAGTACGTGCTGGTGCAGTCGGTGCCAGGTGGTTCGCTGGTCAGCATACTGGGCGGCGGCGCCGGGTATACCTTCGAGAACCAGGGCGCCGGTACCTACCACGTACGTGTCACCGCCGGCGGCATCGGCTTGCTCAGCTCCATCACCACCAGCCTGAACACCACTACAACGTACCTGACCGAGTTCGTGGTCAGTGGCGCGACAGCCGCCACCGGCAACCTGCTGGCTGACGACAATGTCGGTTCGGCCTTGACCGTGCTGAGCGTGCTGACAGCGGCCAACACCTACACCATCCCGGGCTACAACGGGGTAAGCGTGGCCGGCACCTACGGCACGTTGCTGGTGCATGCCGACGGCAGCTACACCTACACCCTGAACGCAGGGCTCACCTCGGCGGTGGTGGGCCAGCACGACACCTTCACCTACGAGCTAAGCCACCCGAACGGCACTACCGACACCGCAACCCTCACCATCAACGTGGACAGCGCCGCCGGCCTCACCGCCACCACATCGCTGCTGGCCGATACCGGCGACGAATCCGCGGCACTCGCCAGCCTGGCAGCGGCCACCGATGTGATCGCCGGCACTGACGGTAACGACCACCTCGATGGCAGCCAGGGTGGCCACATCACCCTGCAGGGTGGTGCGGGTGACGACACACTGGTGGTGGTCGACCAGAACTTCGCCAGCGTCGACGGTGGCTCGGGAACCGACACCCTGCTGTGGGGCGGCGGTGATGCCAGCATTGACCTGGGCAACCTGGCCGGGCGCGTACACGACATCGAAATCCTCGACCTCAACGACACCAGTTCGGTGGCGCTCACCCTCAACCTGGCGGATGTGGTGGCCATCACCGAAACCGGTACCGACACACTGATCATCAAGGGGGACGACAAAGACTCAGTTCACATGACGGACAACTGGACGCTGGTCGGGAACCAAACTGCCGACGGCATCGACTATAACCAGTACACGGCCCAGGAGGATCCAAGCCATCACCTGTGGGTACAGAACGGTATCCATGTGGTTTGAGGCCGCTGTAAACCCGTCGGGTGAATACCCGGCGGCATGGACGACCAGCAGTAAGGGAACTATGTGAAGCGAAGCAGTCCGCTGTCACCGCTGTTGCTGGGAGCCTTCGGGCTCCTGGCCCTGAACTTCCACCCGGTTGCCCAGGCAGCCGATGATATA
>NZ_JBJJLR010000080.1:0-14296 GCF_046230975.1 Pseudomonas sp. KCJK9058 | reverse complement strand
AAATAGGGCTGCGCAGACCTGGGAATTCGCAATCAGGTAACAGTCTTTTACCGATTACCCAGGTTTTCCGTCCCCTGCGTTTGCCTATCCTATGCCCGGTCATCCTGCCTGCGATGGACCCATGAAACACTCTCTTCCCAGCCGCTACGCCTGCCTCGTACTCTGCCTTGTCTTCACTTTCGCCAGCCTGCCCCTGCTGGCCCAGCATGCCTGGCTGTGGCCGGTAACGCTCATCACCGCGCTGCTCAGCCTGGTCGGCCTGAATGACCTGCGCCAAAGCCACCATGCGGTGCGACGCAACTACCCGATCCTGGGCAATATCCGTTACCTGATCGAAACCATCCGCCCGGAAATCCGCCAGTACCTGATCGAAGGTGACGACGACAAGCTGCCGTTCTCCCGCTCGCAACGCTCGCTGGTCTACGCCCGCGCCAAGAACGAAAGCGCCGAGAAAGCGTTCGGCACGCTCAACGACGCCTACAAACCTGGTTTCGAATTCATCAGCCATTCCATGCTACCGGTGGCCACGCCAGACCCTGCGTCGTTCCGCATTGCCATCGGCGGGCCGCAATGCCGAATACCCTACTCGGCCTCGATCTTCAACATCTCGGCGATGAGTTTCGGCGCCCTCAGCGCCAACGCCATCGCTGCGCTCAACCGCGGCGCGCGCATGGGCCGGTTTGCCCATGACACCGGCGAAGGCAGTATCAGCCCATACCACCGTGAACACGGCGGCGACCTGATCTGGGAAATCGGCAGCGGCTACTTCGGCTGCCGCACTGAGGACGGTCGTTTCGACCCACAGCGCTTCGCCGAACAGGCCCGCTCGGCACAGGTGAAGATGATCGAGATCAAGCTCAGCCAGGGCGCCAAGCCTGGCCACGGCGGCATTTTACCGGGGCACAAGGTCAGCCCCGAAATTGCCGAGACCCGTAGCGTACGTGTAGGCGAGGACTGCATCTCGCCGGCGGCGCACAGCGCCTTCCGCACACCGGTCGAGCTGCTGCAGTTCGTAGCCGGCCTGCGCGAGCTTTCGGGCGGCAAGCCCGTGGGCTTCAAGTTCTGCCTGGGCCACCCTTGGGAATTCATGGGCATTGCCAAGGCCATGCTCGCCACCGGCATCACCCCTGACTTCATCGTTGTCGATGGCAAGGAAGGCGGCACCGGCGCGGCACCTCGCGAGTTCAGCGACAACATGGGCGTGCCAATGCGCGAAGGCCTGATGTTCGTGCACAACACGTTAGTCGGCCTGAACCTGCGCTCCAGCATCCGCATTGGCGCGGCGGGCAAGATCGTCAGCGCCTTCGACATTGCCAGCGTATTGGCCATCGGCGCTGACTGGGTCAACTCGGCACGCGGTTTCATGTTTGCCATTGGCTGTATTCAGTCGCAGAGCTGCCACACCAACAAGTGCCCGACCGGCGTGGCGACCCAAGACCCGCTGCGCCAGCGCGCCCTGGTGGTGCCAGACAAGGCCGAGCGGGTGGCCAGCTTCCACCGCAACACACTGCACGCGCTGGCCGAGATGTTGGCTGCCGCAGGCCTGGAGCACCCTTCGGAACTCAAGCCCAAGCACCTGGCACGGCGCATCAGCCCCAGCGAAATCGGGTTGTTTTCGGACTTGCACCCATTCCTCAAGCCGGGCGAATTACTCAGTGGCTCGATCGAAAGCGAGTTTTATGCGCGGATGTGGCGGATGGCGCGTAGCGACAGTTTTGCGCCAGAGACGGGGGACACTGCAACACGAACTGTGGCATCAAGACTGCGCCACGAAGAGACTGAACCTGCATGACAAACATGACTGGGGCTGCCCTGCAGCCCTTCGCGGGCGTGCCCGCTCCCACAATTTGCAGCGCCATCGAAGGCGGCGCTTTACCTGTGGGAGCGGGCAAGCCCGCGAAGGGCCGCAGCGCGGCCCCAGCTTTCATGCAAAGAACTACGGATCAGAAGATGCTGATCGGGTACTCGACGAATACGCGGACTTCGTTGCCGTCGTCGTTGTAACCGTTCTGCTGCACGGCATTGTTGGTACGCAAGAACGAGCTACGCAGCTTGATCGACAGGTCCTTGGCCGGGCCGTCCTGCACCACGTAACGGATCTGGTTGAAGATCTCGCGCTCTTTACCTTCGCCGAAGCCTTGCGGGTTGGCGACGTTACGGGTGTTGATGTTGTCACCCACCACGTAGGCCAGCTTGTAGGTCAGGCCCGGAATGCCATAGGCACCGAAGTCCAGGCCGTAGCCCAGCTGCCAGGAGCGCTCGTCTTCGGCGTTGAAGTCAGACCAGTACGAGTTGGCCAGGTAGATGGTGGAACCACCGTCACCCACGCCGCCGGCGTTCTGGTAGAAGCCGTAGTTGTAGCCAGTGCTGCCGGTGCTGCGCTGGTGAGCGAGGGTGAACGAGTGCGCACCGTACGCGTAGGTGGCTGCAAGGCTCCAGATGGTGTTGGAGTCGCCGTTCAGGCCTGCGGCTTTTACGTACTTGTTGTTGATGTCCGACTTGTAGCCGTTGAAGTCCAGGGTCAGGGACTGGTCGCTGGCGATCGGGAAGACGTAGTTCAAGCCCAGGTAGTGCTTCTTCATTACATCTTCGTTGTCAGCGGTGTACAGCGAAGCGGTGAAGTTGTCGGTGAACTTGTAGCTGCCACCTAAGACGTTGATCGACTTCAGGCCACCACCATCACGGCGCTCGGCGCTCTTGCGCGCTTCCTGGGTGAAGCGGCCGGCGTTCAGTTCCAGGCCCTGGATCTCTTTGGAGGTGATCAGGGTGCCGGTGAAGCTTTCTGGCAGCAGGCGTGCATCGTCGTACTGCAGCACTGGCAGTGCTGGCATCTGGTCACCGTACTTCAGCACGGTGTTGGAAATGCGGAATTTCACAGCAGCACCACCACGCGCCAGGTTGTGCGGCGAGCTGGCGTTGCCTTCGGCATTGGTGGTTTCGTGCGGTTTGAAGAAGTCGACGCCGCCACCACCGTTGTGGCCTTTGCCGCCATCCAGGCGCACGGCGTACAGGCCGAATGCGTCAACACCGACGCCAACGGTACCCTGGGTGAAACCGGAGGAGAAGTTGGCGATGAACGCCTGGCCCCATTCGATCTGGTCGTCGGTGCCATGCTTCTTGTCACGGTTGATGTAGGCGTTGCGCAGAAGGACGTTGGCGTGACTGTCCTCGATGAAGCCTTTGCTGTCAGCCTGGTCATTGGCCTGAGCCTGGGTCGCGGCGATCATCGCCAGGGCGACCAGGCTGATCCTGGTTTTCAACATGTTGTTTTCCTTATTTCTTAATCAAAAACGCTCTGCAATATGACGCCAGGAACCAACGCCCCTTCGTAGGTTCGACGCTATGCGGATCCAGCCGGGCGGGCCGACCGGTAAGTTTACGGCGGCCCTTGGCAGCAGCTTGGCCAATACCATGGCCAGCAGGCGTTGGCCGAATCCTAGCCGTGTGCGATTACAAATGTCAAAAAGTCGTGAAATGCAGGTTGATATAACCAAAATCACCGGCCTGTCTGGTGCATTTCCATGCAGGTTTGCGCTATCAGCGGGCAATTTATCTTGTGTAGGAAATTGCCTTTTGATCGAGCGGACAATTTCCTGAAAGCAGGCAAAGCGTGGCCGTAGAGGTAGTTACAAACTGACACATATGTAAAGACAACCCTTTACAAATACCCAAGCAAGAGGAAATAGCAAGCATTACCATCCGCACTTTATTTTCAACTGCCCGTTCCGGATGTGCCCATGCTTGTACCCTGCCGTCTTTCACCCCTGACGCTTGGCCTGTCGCTGCTTTTCAGCGCCAGCCTGGCCAGTGCCGCCACCACCACACTGCCGGAGTCGTCGGTTACCGCCGACAGCGAGCGCGAGAAGGACAACCCGCGGGTCAAGGAGGTGAGCACCGCAACCCGCACCTCGACACCCGTGCGTTATGTGCCGCAGGCCATCGATACGGTGAAAACCGCCAATGTGCTGGATTACGGCAGCAACACGCTGGGCAAGGCGCTGGAGGGTATTCCCAACGTCAGCAGCGGCGCCGACACCCGTTTTGACAGCGTACGCATCCGCGGCTTCGAGGCCAGCAACGACTTTTATCTGGACGGTATCCGCGACGACAGCCAATACATCCGCGACCTTCACAACATCGAGCGAGTCGAAGTGCTGAAGGGGCCTGCAGCGGTACTGTATGGCCGTGGCAGCCAGGGCGGCATCGTCAACAGGGTCAGCAAGGCACCAGAGCCGGGTCGCCGCTCGACCATCGAAGCGCAGGCCGGCAGCGAAGACCTGCGCAGCCTGTATGCCGACCTCAGCGCCGACCCCAGCGACACGGTCAGCCTGCGCCTGAACATGGGCAACCAGGACAACAACAGCTTTCGCGAGGGTTTCGACGGCAGCCGCCAACTGTTCGCCCCGTCGATCAGCTGGCAGATCACCCCCGACCTGAACTGGCTGGTGCAGTACGAATACAGCCGCTACAACCGCACACCAGACCGGGGCATCCCGAGTGTCAACGGCCGCCCGGCAGACGTCAGCCGCAGCGCCACCTACGGCGACCATCGCGACTACATTGACGACCGCGCCCAGTCGCTGCGCTCGCGCCTGAACTACCAGTTGAACGAAACCTGGCAGCTGCGCCACACCCTGGGCCTGTTCAAACTCGACAGCGAGTTCGACAATACCTATGTCACGGGCTACAACGCCGGCACCAATACCTTGACCCGCCAACGCTGGCAGCAGGACCTGAACACCCGCAACCTGTTCAACAACCTGGAGGCCGAGGGCGACTTCGACACCTTGGGCCTTGAACACAAGCTGCTGCTGGGCCTGGAATTCGGCAACCAGCGGCGCGATCCGCTGCTATACAGCGCCGGCAGCCAGAACCTGCCAGGCCTGGGCAAACCCAGCCAGCCGCACAATGGTACGTTGGCGGTATCGAGCAACAACCACACCGTGGTCGACAGCCGCGGGGTTTATCTGCAGGACCAGATTCGCCTGAACGATCAGTGGCAGGTTCTCGCCGGCGTACGCTTTGACCAGTTCGAAGTGGAAACCACCAACAAGGATGGCTTGCGCGAACCGCAGGACAGCAACAGCACCAGCCCACGCCTGGGCGTGGTCTACACACCATGGCGCGACCATTCGTTCTACGCCTCGTGGAGCAAGACTTTCTCGCCGGTGGGCGGAGGCTTGATCGGCATCACCCCGGGGGCGCCGGGCAATACCAACGACACCCGTCCGGAGCAGACCCGGCAGAAGGAAATCGGGGTGAAAAGTGACTGGCTCGACCAGCGTTTGACCACCACCCTGGCTATCTACGAGCTGGAACTTTACAACCGCCGCACCCGCGACCCGAACGACCCGAACATCATCTTGCTCAGCGGCATGCAGCGTTCGCGCGGCATCGAGCTGACTGCCACCGGCAACATCGTCGGCAACTGGTATGTACGCGGCGGCATTGGCCTGCAGGATGCGACCATCGTCAAGGACAATAACGGCCAGGAAGGCAACCGCATCAATGATGTGGCCAAGCGCAATGGCAGCCTGTTCGTGACCTGGAAACCTGAGCTGGGCTGGTACGCCGAAACCGGGCTCACACTGGTGGGCGAGCGTTATGCGGACAACCAGAACACCACGGTATTACCGGGGTATGGCCGTTGGGATGCACTGGCGGGGTACCGGACTCATGACTGGGATGTGCGGGCGGCATTGAGCAACATTGCTGACAAGACCTACTACAGCTCGGCGACCAGTGCGGCGCAGATCCAGGTGGGCGATCCGCGTAGCCTTGTGGTGACGGGTAGCTACAGCTTCTGATTTTTGTTGCCTGTACCTGCCTCTTCGCGGGCACGCCCGCTCCCAAATGATCACCACATGTCTCGAAACCTGTGAAATATCTGTGGGAGCGGGCACGCCCGCGAAGGGGCAGGTACAGGTGCAATCAATCAGTGCCACACCGCCATCAGCGCCTGCATCTCTGCTTCGCTGATCAACCCTTGGGGGTATCGCCCGGCAAGCAGACGTCGTGGGTCGGTCGTCCTGACCCTGATGCTTCCATGGTGTTTCAACCGCTTCGCCAAAAGCCTGAGCGATTGGCGATCAACTGCCGATGGGCGCAAAGCCGACTCACTTGCTGCGTTCATGTCCACACGTACTCCCTGGCCCGTGAGCGGCTAATTTACGTAGGTATTGTTACAGATCAGAGGCGCGGCCTGGCCGTGCCATCTCGCTATCTGCTTGAAAAACAATACAAAACGTATGCCAGCTCGGGCCTCCGGGCGTCGCCCGCGCAAAAAAGAGGCCCGTCACATGACGGGCCTCTTTATTCATCACGCGCTCAGCGCTTGACCGGCGCCGGCTGCTGTTGGGTCAGGCAGTGGATGTTGCCGCCCCCCAAGAGCAGCTCGCGGCCCGGGATCATCACCACCTCATGGTCGGGGAAGATCCTTGCCAGGATCGCTCTGGCTTCGGCATCTGCCGGGTCGTCGAAGCTTGGGGCAATGATGCCACCGTTAACAATCAGGAAGTTCACGTACGAACCCGCCAGGCGCACCGACGGGTCACGCTCCTGGCTGCCGGCGACCTGGTCGACACCGGCGCACTCTTCGGCGGTGGCGTACAGCGGGCCCGGGATCGGCATCTTGTGCACGATGAACTCGCGGCCCTTGGCGTCGCGGGTGTTCTTCAGCACATCCATGGCCGCGTGGCAGCGCGCATAGTTGGGGTCGTTGGAATCATCGGTCCAGGCCAGTAACACTTCGCCCGGGCGCACGTAACAGCAGAAGTTGTCGACGTGGCCGTCGGTTTCGTCGTTGTACAAGCCATCAGGCAGCCATACCACGGTGTCGACCGCCAAGTGATCGCGCAGCACCGCTTCGATCTGCTCGCGGCTCAGGTGCGGGTTGCGGTTGCGGTTGAGCAGGCATTCCTCAGTGGTGATCACGGTGCCTTCACCGTCTACGTGGATCGAACCACCCTCAAGCACAAAACCTTCGGTCTGGTAGCGCTGGCAGCGCTCCATTTCCAGCACCTTGGCGGCCAGTTCCTCGTCGCGGTTCCAGGGTGCGTACAGGCCGCCGTCGAAGCCGCCCCAGGCATTGAAGCCCCAATCGACACCGCGCACTTCGCCATGGCCGTTGATGACAAAGGTCGGGCCGGTATCACGCACCCAGGCATCGTCGTTGCTGATTTCAACCACACGAATGTTCGGCTGGTCGAGTTGGCGCCGGGCGTTTTCGTACTGGCCGGCGGAGGCCGCGACGGTCACAGGTTCGAAACGGGCAATGGCTTTGGCCAGGGTTACGTGGGCAGCCTGCGCCGGCTTGCCGCCCAGGCGCCAGTTGTCCGGGCGCTCCGGCCAGACCATCCACACCTGAGTCTGCGGGGCCCACTCGGCGGGCATGTGGAAACCATCGGCACGGGGCGTGGAGTTGAGGGTTTTCATGGGTGACCTCTGTGATGGCCCTGAGCCGGGGGTGCTGGGGCGTTCGCCAATTTATAACCGATATATATCGATATTTGAAGCCTGACAATCGAAGAATGCCGCGCCATTCGGCGAATTTAAATCGATAACAATCGATACCAGTCAGCGCTGGTCTGGTGAAAGGAGCGGCCTGCTGTCTACCATAGCCACACCTTATGCATCCTGTTACAGCTACGCGCGGAAATTTCCGGCAAGGCCGACTAGGGTCAATACTTGAACGACGGGCCAGCGAGCCGCTATGAACATCATCCCTACAGCAATCCCTGAAGTACTGATCATCGAGCCGAAGGTGTTCGCTGACAGCCGTGGTTTTTTCTTCGAGGCATTCAACGCCCGTGAGTTCTCACAGCAAACCGGCGTGAACGTGGAGTTCGTTCAGGACAACCACTCGCGCTCCATCAAGGGCGTGCTGCGTGGGCTGCACTACCAGGTGGCAAACACCCAGGGCAAGCTGGTGCGCGTGGTGCACGGGGAGATCCGCGATATCGCCGTGGACGTGCGCAAAAGCTCGCCAACATTCGGCAAATGGGTCGCGGTGCACCTGTCAGCCGACAACCATCGCCAGCTGTGGATTCCGCCTGGCTTCGCCCACGGTTTTGCGGTGATGAGTGAATCGGCCGAGTTCCTCTACAAGACCACCGACTACTACAACCCGGGCGCCGACCGCTGCATCCGCTGGGACGACCCGCAACTGGCCATCGACTGGGGGCTGCAGCAGCCACCGCTGTTGTCGGACAAGGACAAGGTGGGCCTGCCATTGGCAGAGGCGGAACTGCTGCCTTAACTAGCGCATAATTGCGTCAGACTTTTCTGGCGCATTTACCTGATGATTGCAAAGCCCACGCCCCCACGCCGTCCCCGCTGGCGCAGCCTGGCCCTGCTGGCGCTGATCTTGGCCCCATTACTGTGGCCCCTGCATCACTTGGCCGAACGCTATTACCAAGAGGAACTGGCCTCGCAGAACCGCCAGACCCTCGACCTGTATGTGGCCAACCTGCTCGGCACCCTGCACCGCTACGAGACCTTGCCGCAAATTCTCGGCGACTTGCCGGCGCTGCGTGGCGTGCTGGCCGACCCTTTCCGCCTGGAAGCGGTGACCAACGCCAACCGCCTGCTCAAGGACATCGTGCAGCAGACCGGTGCCGAGGTGATGTACCTGATGGACGTCAGCGGCAACACCTTGGCCGCCTCGAATTGGGACAAGCACGACAGCTTCGTCGGCCGAAACTTCGCCTTCCGCCCCTACTTCAACGAAGCCATGGCTGGCCACCTGGGCCGCTTCTTCGGCCAGGGCACCACCTCGGCCAAGCGCGGCTACTTCTTTGCCGCGGCCGTGCGGGACCGCGAGCGGATCGTCGGCGTGCTGGTGGTCAAAGTCGATCTCGACCACACCGAAACCCTGTGGGGCCGTACGCCCGAGCAGCTGTTGCTGACCGATCACAATGGCGTGGTCATCCTGACTTCACGGCCCGACTGGCGCTTCCGTGCTACCCGCACGCTGACCGACGCCGAGCGCCAGGCCATCATCGCCATCCAGCCCTATCCGACCCAGGCCCCACAGCCGCTGGTTCTCAACCCGCAGGCCTGGATCACCCAGACCCGCGACATCAAGGAAACTGGCTGGCAAGTCAGCATCCTTGCCCCGCGCACGCTGGTTGATCGCTCGGTGCAGACAGTAATGGCCATCGGTGCCGGCACGCTGCTGGTACTGATGTTGCTGGCAGGCCTGGTGATGCAACGGCGGCGCCATTACATCGACCGCATCGACTTCGAAGCCCGTGGCCGCCAGGAACTGGAAAAGCGCGTGGCCGAACGCACCGCCGACCTTGAAGGCCTGAACACCCGCCTGAAAAATGCCGTGCTGGAGCGTGAAAACGCTCAGCAAGAGGCAGTGCGTGCGCAGGACGAACTGGTGCAGGCCGGCAAGCTGTCGGTGCTCGGCACCATGTCGGCCAGTATCAGCCATGAGTTGAACCAGCCCCTGGCCGCCATCCGCAGCTACGCAGAAAATGCCGAGATCCTGCTCGACCACCAACGTACCGAAGACGCCCGCGGCAACCTCAAGCTGATCGGCGAGCTGACCGGGCGCATGGCCTCGATCATTGCCCACCTGCGCGCCTTCGCCCGTCGTGACCGCCATGCCCCGGAGAGCGTTGCCCTGCAGCCGGCCCTGGACGATGCCCTGGCGCTGCTGGCCAAGCGCCGCCGGGCGATGGCCGTAGAGCTGATCCGCGACCTGCCGGAAGCCACCTTGTGGGTACAGGCCGGCGAAACGCGCCTGCGCCAGGTGCTAGGCAACCTGCTGGCCAATGCCCTCGACGCCCTGACCGAAAAAGCCAACCCGCGCCGCCTGTGGCTAAGTGCCGAGCAGCGTGAAGACTGCGTCTACCTGTACATCCGTGACAACGGGCCCGGCTTCAGCCGCCAGGCCCTGGAGCACGCCAAGGAGCCGTTTTTCACCACCAAGACCCGTACCCAGGGCTTGGGCCTGGGGCTGGCCATCTGTGAAAGCCTGATGCGCGCCCTGGGCGGTGAACTGCTGCTGGCCAACCACCCGGAAGGTGGTGCAATGCTGACCCTCCAGCTGCGTGTGGCCGCATCTGGCGCTACTTTGCCCAATTCGGAGGACCCCTCGGCATGACCACCGAGACACTGATCGACAGCCGAGCCCAGGTCATCCTGGTCGACGATGACCCCCACCTGCGCCAAGCCTTGAGCCAGACCCTGGACCTGGCCGGGCTCAAGGTAGTCGCCCTGGCCGAGGCCCAAGGCCTGGCCGAACGTATCGAGGCCGACTGGCCCGGCGTGGTGGTCAGCGACATCCGCATGCCGGGCATCGATGGCCTGCAGTTGCTGGAACAACTGCACGGCCGCGACAGCGAACTGCCGGTGCTGCTGATAACCGGCCATGGCGATGTGCCGCTGGCGGTGCAGGCGATGCGTGCCGGGGCTTATGACTTCCTGGAAAAACCCTTTGCCACAGACGCCCTGCTCGACAGCGTACGCCGCGCCCTGGCCTTGCGCCGACTGGTGCTGGACAACCGTAGCCTGCGTCTGGCACTGAGCGACCGCCAGCAACTGGCAACCCGCCTGGTCGGCCATTCACCGGCCATGCTGCGCCTGCGCGAGCAGATCGGCGCCTTGGCCGGTACCCGCGCCGACGTGTTGATTCTGGGTGAGACGGGCGCTGGCAAAGAGGTGGTGGCTCGCGCATTACACGACCTTTCCAGCCGCAGCGAAGGGCCGTTCGTGGCGATCAACGCCGGCGCGCTGGCCGAGTCGGTGGTCGAAAGCGAACTGTTCGGCCACGAGCCCGGTGCGTTCACCGGCGCGCAGAAACGCCGTATCGGCAAGTTCGAATTTGCCAACGGCGGCACGCTGTTCCTCGACGAAATCGAGAGCATGAGCCTGGATGTACAGGTGAAGTTGCTGCGCATGCTGCAGGAGCGGGTAGTCGAACGCCTGGGCGGCAACCAGTTGATCCCGCTGGACATCCGCATCATAGCCGCCACCAAGGAAGACCTGCGTCAGGCTGCCGACCAAGGGCGTTTCCGCGCGGACCTGTATTACCGCCTGAACGTGGCGCCGCTGCGTATTCCGCCACTGCGTGAACGCGGCGACGACATATTGGTGTTGTTCCAGCATTTCGCCGATGCTGCCAGCCAACGTCATGGCCTGTCGCCGCATGCGCTGCAACCCGCGCAACGCGCCCTGCTGCTGCGTCATGACTGGCCAGGTAACGTCCGCGAGCTACAGAACGCTGCCGAGCGTTTCGCCCTTGGCCTGGAACTGGCACTGGATGGCCAGGCACCCTCGGCAGCAGCGCCGGCAGCGCCCATGCTCAGCGGCAACCTCAGCGAGCAGGTCGAGCAATTCGAACGCTCGCTGATCGCCGCCGAACTGGCCCAGCCACACGGCTCCATGCGGAGCCTGGCCGAAGCACTGGGTATCCCCCGCAAAACCTTGCACGACAAGCTGCGCAAGCATGGCTTGAACTTCGACGGCGGCAGCGGCGGGCATGACGATCAAGAGGACAACCGTTAATGAGCACCGATAGCCAATACCTGCAGTCCGTACTGCACAGCGACATCCCCCTGACCCGCGAAATGGGCCTGGAAGTGATCGATTGGCAGCAGCACACCCTGCGCCTGCAACTGCCGCTGGCGGCCAACGTCAACCACAAAAGCACCATGTTCGGCGGCAGCCTGTACTGCGCAGCAGTGCTGGTGGGTTGGGGCTGGCTGCACCTGCGCCTGCGCGAACTGGGGATCGATGACGGGCATATCGTCATCCAGGAAGGGCAGATCAGCTACCCGTTGCCAGTGACCGGCACGGCAGTGGCGCGTTGTGCCGCGCCGGACGATAAAACCTGGGAGCGGTTCCTGACCCTGTACCAGCGCCGTGGGCGGGCGCGGTTGACGTTGGAAACCACCGTGAGCAATGCCGGAAGTGACGAGCCTGCAGTGAAATTCAGCGGCCAGTACGTTCTGCACCGCTAGTACGACTAACGCGGCCTTTGTGGGAGCGGCCTTGCGTCGCGATAGGGCCGCAAAGCGGCCCCAGGATTTCAGCTTCGCCGCCAGAATTGCCGGGGCCGCTTTGCGGCCCTTTCGCGACGCAAGGCCGCTCCCACAGGATCGTGCCAGGCAGTTAGATGAGGTTCAGGAAGGCCTGGCGCCATGCAGCATTGGCAGGCAATGCCAGGAAATGCGGGTTGAGCAGCGACTCGCGCGGCGGATACCGGAACGGCAAGCCATCCAGCCCGATCACTTCGCCACCGGCCCCCTCCACCACACCCTGCGCCGCAGCAGTGTCCCACTGCGAAGTCGGCGCCAGGCGCGGATAGCAGTCTGCGCTGCCCTCAGCCAGCAGGCAGAACTTCAACGAACTGCCGATATTGGCCAGCTCCAGTTCGCCCACCGCAGCCCCAAGGCCGGCCAACAGCGCTTCCTGCTCCGGGCTGGAATGCCGACGGCTGGCCACCACGGTAAAACGCTCGCCCTGCGCGGGTGCGTTGCGTACTTGGATCAGCTGGGCTGCCTCACCGGCATCTGCACGCCAGGCCCCCATGCCGCGCCCACCAAAATAGCAGCGCCCATTGGTGGGCATCGACACCACGCCAAACACCACCTCGCCGTTCTCGATCAGAGCAATGTTGACCGTGAACTCTTCACTGCCGGCAATGAATTCCTTGGTGCCATCCAGCGGATCGACCAGCCACCAGCGGCTCCAGCTTTGCCGCTCGGCCAGCGCAATATTGCAGTCCTCTTCGGACAGCACCGGAATCTGCGGCGCCAGCGCCAGCAGACCATCGGCAATTACCCGGTGCGCGGCCAGGTCGGCGGCGGTAACCGGCGAATCGTCGGCCTTGTTGGTTACCGCGACATCGGCGCGCCAGAATGGCAGGATCGCCTCGCCTGCCGTCAGCGCCAGCTTGACCACTTCGTGCATCAGTTGCAGGTCGTTCATAGCTCCAGCAGCCCCCGCTGAATCAGCAGGTCACGGGCCAGGTACAGCGCCGCCAGGGCGCGGCCCTCGGTGAACTGCGGATGCATGGCCAAGGCCGACAACTCACGCAGGTTGACCTTGTCGACCCGCATCGGCTCGGGCTCGTCGCCTTCCAGGCGCTCTTCGTACAGGTCGCTGGCCAGCACCACCTGAATCTTCTGGCTCATGTAGCCCGGCGACAGCGACAGTTCCGTCAGGTGCTCCAGCTGGCGTGCGCCAAAACCGGCTTCTTCCTTGAGCTCCCGGTCGGCTGCCGCCAGCACGTCTTCGCCCGGCTCGATCAGGCCCTTGGGCAACGACAGCTCGTATTCATCGGTGCCACCGCAGTATTCCTCCACCAGCACGGCGTGCTCGGCATCGAGCATGGCCACGATCATCACCGCGCCGTAGCCGTTACCCCGGCCCACCAGGCGCTCATAGGTGCGCTCGGCGCCATTGCTGAAGCGCAGCTGTACGGCTTCGACGCGGAACAGGCGGCTACTGGCGACAATTTCGCGGCTGAGTACGGTGGGTTTCTGGCGCATGGGGCGGCTCCTTGGCGTGAACGGGTTACTATACCGTGGCTTGCCGACTGATCGAGAGTTTCCCATGCCTGTTCTTCCCTGGTCTGCCATCGATACCGTCCTGCTGGACATGGATGGCACCCTGCTCGACCTGCATTACGACAACCGCTTCTGGCTGGACCACCTGCCCCAGCGCTATGCCGAGCTGCACGGTGTTAGCCGGGCCATGGCGGAAATGGAGCTGCAACCGCTGTTCGAACGCAATGCCGGCACATTGAACTGGTACTGCCTGGACTTCTGGAGCCGCGAGCTACGCCTGCCCATTCGCGAGCTGAAGCGGGAAATTGCCGACCTGATTGCCCTGCGCCCGGATGCCGATACCTTCCTGGCGGCGATTCGCCAGGCCGGCAAGCGTGTCGTGATGATCACCAATGCCCACCGTGACTCGCTGTCGCTGAAGCTGGAACGGGTGGAGCTTGCACCGTACTTCGAGCGGCTGATCAGCTCGCACGACTATGGCTACCCGAAGGAAAGCCCGCAGTTCTGGGATGCCCTGCGGGCGGATATCGGCTTCGAACCGGAACGCAGCCTGTTCATTGATGACACGCTGGCGATTCTGCGCAGTGCACGGCGGTTTGGTGTGGGGCACTTGCTGGCGGTGCGCCAGCCAGATAGCAAAGCAGGGCCGCGGGATACTGAAGAGTTTGCGGCGGTCGAGGATTACCGGGAGTTACTGGTAGGCCTATGAGGCCCTCTTCGCGGGTGAACCCGCTCCTACAGATACTGCGCCAGCCGTGAGAGGGCGCTCAACC
>NZ_JBJJLR010000079.1:0-14849 GCF_046230975.1 Pseudomonas sp. KCJK9058 | reverse complement strand
ATCGACAATTACGACTCATTCACTTACAACGTCGTTCAGTACCTTGGCGAGCTGGGTGCCGAGGTCAAGGTCATTCGCAATGACGAATTGACCATCGCCCAGATCGAGGCCCTCAACCCTGAGCGCATCGTCGTATCCCCGGGCCCGTGCACCCCAAGCGAGGCGGGCGTGTCCATCGAGGCCATCCTGCATTTCGCCGGGAAGTTGCCAATCCTCGGCGTATGCTTGGGCCACCAGTCAATCGGGCAGGCCTTTGGCGGCGACGTTGTACGTGCACGCCAGGTCATGCACGGGAAGACCAGCCCGGTATATCACCGCGACCTGGGCGTGTTCGCCAGCCTTAACAACCCGCTGACCGTGACCCGTTACCACTCGCTGGTGGTAAAGCGTGAAACCTTGCCCGACTGCCTGGAAGTGACCGCCTGGACCTCCCATGCTGACGGTTCGGTCGATGAGATCATGGGCCTGCGCCACAAGACGCTGAATATCGAAGGGGTGCAATTCCACCCTGAGTCGATCCTGACCGAGCAGGGCCACGAACTGTTCGCCAACTTCCTCAAGCAGACCGGCGGCCGCCGTTAAGGATCGAACATGGATATCAAGAGTGCGTTGAGCCGTATCGTCGGCCAGTTGGACCTTACTACCGAAGAAATGCGCGAGGTCATGCGCCAGATCATGACCGGTCAGTGCAGCGAGGCGCAGATAGGCGCTTTCCTGATGGGCATGCGCATGAAAAGCGAAAGCATCGACGAAATCGTCGGTGCGGTGTCGGTGATGCGTGAGCTGGCCGAAAAGGTCGAGCTGCAAAGCCTCGATGGTGTCGTCGATATTGTCGGGACCGGCGGTGATGGCGCCAACATCTTCAACGTGTCCACCGCTTCGTCTTTCGTCCTGGCGGCGGCGGGTTGCCCCGTGGCCAAGCATGGTAACCGCGCAGTATCGGGCAAGAGCGGCAGTGCCGACCTGCTGGAAGCTGCCGGCATCTACCTGAACCTGACGCCGACTCAAGTGGCACGCTGCATCGACAGCCTTGGCATCGGCTTCATGTTCGCGCAAAGTCACCACTCGGCCATGAAACATGCCGCTGGCCCACGTCGAGAACTGGGGTTGCGCACCCTGTTCAATATGCTCGGCCCGCTTACGAATCCGGCCGGAGTGAAGCACCAAGTGGTCGGTGTGTTCGCACAAACCCTTTGCCGTCCGCTGGCTGAGGTGCTGCAGCGCCTGGGGAGCAAGCATGTGCTGGTCGTGCACTCGAAGGATGGTCTGGACGAGTTCAGCCTGGCTGCGCCCACCTTCGTTGCCGAACTGAAAAACGGCGAAATCACTGAATATTGGGTAGAGCCGGAAGACCTCGGCATGAAGAGCCAGAGCCTTCATGGCCTGGCTGTCGAGAGCCCTCAGGCTTCGCTGGAGTTGATCCGCGATGCGCTGGGCCGGCGCAAGACCGAGGACGGTCAGAAGGCCGCCGAGATGATCGTGCTTAATGCTGGCGCGGCGCTGTATGCCGCTGACCATGCCATGAGCCTGAAAGCCGGTGTAGAACTGGCCCATGATGTACTGCACACCGGCTTGGCCTGGGAAAAGCTGCAGGAATTGGGTGCCTTTACTGCAGTATTCAAGGTGGAGAACGAAGCATGAGTGTGCCGACGGTGCTGGAAAGGATCATTGCCCGCAAGTTTCAGGAAGTGGCCGAGCGCAGTGCGCGCGTCAGCCTCGCCGAACTGGAGGGCCTGGCCAAGGCCGCTGACGCCCCGCGAGGCTTCGCCAACGCGCTGATCGAGCAGGCCAAGCGCAAGCAGCCAGCGGTGATTGCCGAAATCAAGAAAGCGTCGCCAAGCAAGGGCGTGATCCGCGAGCACTTCGTGCCAGCGGAAATCGCGGTCAGCTACGAGAAGGGCGGGGCCACCTGCCTGTCGGTGTTGACCGATGTCGATTATTTCCAGGGTGCCGATGAGTACTTGCAGTTGGCCCGCGCGGCGGTTTCGCTGCCGGTGATCCGCAAGGACTTCATGGTCGACCCTTACCAGATCGTCGAAGCCCGGGCCCTGGGCGCAGATTGCGTACTGCTGATCGTGTCGGCGCTGGATGACGTGAAGATGGCTGAACTGGCGGCCACCGCCAAGGACGTCGGCCTCGACGTGCTGGTAGAAGTGCACGATGGCGATGAACTGGAGCGCGCGCTGAAAACCCTGGATACACCGCTGGTTGGGGTGAACAACCGCAACCTGCACACCTTCGAAGTCAGCCTGGAAACCACCCTTGACCTGCTGCCGCGCATTCCGCGTGACCGTCTGGCGATTACCGAAAGCGGTATTCTCAACCGGGCCGATGTGGAGCTGATGGCAATCAACGAGGTTTACTCGTTCCTGGTGGGAGAGGCGTTCATGCGCGCCGAGCAGCCTGGCCTGGAATTACAGCGGCTGTTCTTTCCCGAGCAGGTGAAGAAGACTGTTCAGCAACTGGACTGATCAAATGAAGCCGGCGTTTTTGCCGGCTTTTTTGTACCTGTAATGGCCGTGTCGCGGGCAAGCCCGCCCCCACACAGGTACGCGCCCTGTTGTAGGAGCGGGTTTACCCGCGAAGAGGCCCTTGAAATCAACATCATAGGTGGATCAATGACCGATCAACCCCTGGCCCTGAGCGTCGAACAAGGCCTGCATGCCGAGCAGGAACTGCTGGCCGCCGTCTGCCGCGGCGAACGCGAGAATGGTGTGCTGTTCTGGCGCCCCACCGACCACGCGCTGGTCATGCCTCGACGCATGAGCCGGCTGGGCAACTTCGAGGTCGCCTGCGCGGAATTGGCTATTGCTGGCTGGCCGGTGCTGCTACGAGAAACTGGCGGTGAGCCGGTGCCTCAGTCGCATTCGACGGTGAACGTTGCACTGGTCTATGCCGCGCCGCGCAGTGAAGGCGACCACGGCCGTATCGAAAATGCCTACGAGCGCCTGTGTCTGCCGCTGTGCGATGTGCTGCGCGAGTGGGGCGGGGTGGCGTCAGTCGGGGAAATCGACGGGGCCTTCTGCGATGGCCGCTACAACGTCAACCTCAATGGCCGCAAATTGGTGGGTACCGCCCAGCGCTGGCGTCAGGGCCTGGGTGGCAAGCGCCCTGTGGTGCTGGTGCACGGTGCGCTGCTGCTGGACAACGAGCGTGAGTCGATGGTGGCGGCGGTCAACCGCTTCAACGAGTGCTGTGAGCTGGAGCAACGCTGTCGCGCCGATGCGCACATCGCCTTGCACGAAGTGGCGCCGGCAGCGCCCTGGTTCGAGCGCCTTTCGCAGGCCTACGCCAAGGTGCTGGCCGAGTTGCCCAAGGACTAGCGGGTACCGTGGACCACCATGGTCTTGCCCTTGACCTGCACCAGGCTGCGTTCCTCGAGGTCTTTGAGAACGCGGCCGACCATTTCCCGAGAGCAACCGACGATTCGGCCGATTTCCTGACGGGTAATCTTGATTTGCATGCCATCGGGGTGGGTCATGGCGTCGGGCTGCTTGCACAGTTCCAGCAGGCAACGGGCAACTCGCCCAGTCACGTCGAAAAATGCCAAATCGCCAACCTTGCGCGTAGTGTTGCGCAGGCGCTGGGCCATTTGACTGCCCAGGGCGTAGAGGATTTCAGGGTCCTGGCGCGCCAGTTCGCGAAACTTTTCGTAGCTGATTTCGGCCACTTCGCATTCGGTCTTGGCGCGTACCCAGGCACTGCGCTGCTGCTCGCCATCAACGGGCTCGAACAGGCCTAGCTCGCCAAAGAAATCGCCATTGTTGAGGTAGGCGATGATCATTTCATGGCCGTCGTCGTCCTCGATGAGGATGGTGACCGAACCCTTGATGATAAAAGACAGTGTCTCGGCCCGGTCGCCGGCGCAGATGATATTGCTTTTGGCGGTGTAGCGGCGGCGCTGGCAGTGTACCAGCAGCTTGTCGATGTTCTTTATCTTGGCGGGTAGGGCGGAGGCAACCATCACGAAATCCTGTTCGATACGACGCATAGGCTTTTTATAGAGGTTGGCTGACGGAGAGCGCCAGTCATTTGGCGCCAGCTTATCAGACACTACGAGATGTTTCGGTACTAAACCGACACATCTCGTGCTTTTCCCACAGCCGCACAAGGTCTAAGCTGACACCCTTTTCCGAAAATCAGGAGTCCGGGTAGATGAAGGCACGTATCCAGTGGGCCGGTGAGGCAATGTTCCTCGGCGAATCGGGGAGCGGCCATGTCGTCGTAATGGACGGCCCGCCCGAGGCCGGCGGCCGCAACCTGGGCGTGCGACCGATGGAAATGCTGTTGCTGGGCCTGGGTGGCTGCAGCAGCTTTGACGTGGTGAGCATTCTGAAGAAATCACGCCAGGCAGTGGAAAGCTGTGAGGCATTTCTGGAGGCAGAGCGCGCCAGCGAAGACCCGAAGGTGTTCACCAAGATTCACATGAACTTCGTGGTGAAGGGGCGTGGGCTGAAAGAAGCGCAGGTCAAGCGGGCGGTGGAGCTGTCGGCGGAAAAGTATTGCTCGGCTTCGATCATGCTCGAGCGTGCCGGGGTTGAGATTACCCATGGGTATGAAATCGTAGAGCTGGGTTAAGGCTGAGATTCCGGTGCCGCTTTGCAGCCCTTGTGGAAGCGGGTGAGCCCGCTCCCACCTGCGGCCCGGGCGAGCTTCAGTCGCGCAGGGCCGGAAGGGCCATCCGCAACCATTGCGGAAGACTGCTTCTTAGCGCCTGGCTCAACCGCTCCCGGCGCCTTTGGTAAACCAGGCCAAGCCAGATAACCCCCAGCCCGATCATGGTCAGCACCACCGGGAACAGCAACGACTGGGCAAACACCTCGTACGACAGATATCCCAGATAAGCCGCCACCCCCAGCGCACCAAACACCATGAACACCGGCCGACGCAGCAGCACCGCCATGCCCATCAGCGCAATGTTGATCAGGCAGTACATGGCCTTGCCCAACTCACTGCCGCTGTCCAGTAGCGTCAACCCGCCCCAGAACGCTGCCAGCCCGGCGAGGTAACCCCAACGGGCGTAGTCCTCACGTGTGCGGCCGTCTATCACGAGGAAAACCACCAGCAAGCCCAGCCCAAACCACAGGGAGACGTGGCGACGCTGCTCCCAACTGAACGGTGAGCCGAAGAACCACTCGCTAAGGTCCATCGACATGAACCACAAGGCCACGGCCATTGGCATGACGACGAACGGGTAGGGGATCAGTCGCAGCATTAGCAGCCCGGCAAGCACCGTGGCTGCTTCCATCGCCAGCCAGCCGCCTTGCACGTAGGTATAGTACTGGTGGTAGTCAGCCTGCGCATCGTCCAGTGGCCACCAGCCGAGCATGCGTTCGATAGCGAATACCGCCAGCGGCACGATGCTGACGGCTACTGCTGCCAGCACGCCAGCAGCGACGGGCTGGGCGCGGCGTTGCAGATTGAGGGCGAACAAGGTGATCAGCAGGATATAGAGGCTGGCGATGATCAACAGCGCGCCGTCACCGAGGCTCATCCAGGCCTCGGTGAGCAACCAGCCCATTGCCGCCATGATCAGCATGGCGCCAAAGTAGAAGGCAACATGGGCCAGCTGAAAGCTGCCACGTGGTGCGGGTTGCTGGCGCAGGAATGCCAACAGGCTTTGGTCCTGGCCTGGTTGGAGAATGCCTGCTTGCACGGCGCGCGCCAGGTCCTTGGCGTCGAATCGATCCGTCATGGTGATGCCTTCAGATGCGGTATGTGCTCTTGGTCATGACCTTGGCCAGCAAGCTCATGCCAAAGCGGACGGGGGCCGGGAAGCGATAACCACCGGCTTCCAGCGCAGACTCGGCGTGCTGCTCTTCGTCTATGCGCATCTGCTCGAGAATGGCCCGGGATTTTTCATCTTCGTGCGGGAGTTGCTCCAGGTGCTCGTCGAGGTGTTTGCACACCTGATGTTCGGTAGCGGCGACGAAGCCCAGGCTGACCTTGTCGCTGACCAGCCCGGCCAGTGCGCCAATGCCGAACGACATGCCGTAGAACAGAGGGTTGAGCACGCTCGGGTGGCTGTTCAGCTGGCGAATGCGCTGCTCGCACCAGGCCAGGTGGTCGATTTCTTCCTCAGCGGCATGCTCCATGGCCTTGCGCACTTCGGGCAGCTTGGCGGTCAGGGCCTGGCCTTGGTACAACGCCTGGGCGCAGACTTCACCGGTATGGTTGATGCGCATCAGCCCGGCAATATGGCGGGCCTGTTGCTCGTCCAGGTCAACGTCTGGCTGGACGATGGCCGGCGATGGCCGGGCAGGTTGGCCGCTGAAAGGCAGCAAGGTGCGCATGGCGGTATCGGCCTGCAGCAACAAGCGGTCGAGCGGCGAGTAGTGACGTTCGGTAGCCATCGGGCACCTCCGCAAGAATGTGCCCGACAGTTTACCGCAATAGCGGCGGGGTCGCTTGCCGTGGGTCAGCCCGGAGGCCAGTTCATCTGGCGCTGGCCAAGCACGTGCATATGGATGTGGTAGACAGTCTGGCCGCCTTTGGGGTTGCAGTTCATGACCACGCGGAAACCTTCCTCGCAGCCTTGTTCGACAGCCAGGCGCTGGGCGGTGAACAGGATGTGGCCAGCCAGGGCCTTGTCTTCTTCGGTCAGGTCATTGAGGGTGCGAATGTGCTTTTTCGGGATGACCAGAAAATGTACCGGTGCCGCGGGTGCAATGTCCTTGAAGGCCAGGATCTGGTCGTCTTCATAGATGATATCTGCCGGGATTTCCCGGTTGATGATTTTGAGGAATAGATCGTCCACAGCACTTGCTCCATGGTGAGGGTCGGGCCGAGTGTACTCAGCCGGGCGCCGCTCGCCCAGTGGCTATTCCATGCCTAAGGGGCAATAGCGGCGGTGGATGGCCCCGGCCAGCTTGCGCACCAGCCAGCGCGGCAACAGCCGCGGTGCGAACGCCAGCCAGCGGTTGCGCCGGCCAGGCATGATCAGTGCGCGGTTCTTGTCCAGTGCCCGCACGGTGTACAGCGCCACTTCCTCGGGGCTGAGACAGCGCGGCTTGCCATCGAGCCGCGCAATGCGCCGGCGTGCGGAACGTACCGGGCCAGGGCACAGTACAGAGACCTTGATGCCGGTGCGCTTGAGTTCTTCGCGCAGGGCCTGTGAAAAGCTCAGCACATAGGCCTTGCTGGCGGCATAGGCGGCCATCCATGGGCCAGGCGCCACCCCGGCCAGGCCGGCGACGTTGAGAATCTGCCCGCCACCCTGCACAGCCATCAGGTTACCGATGGCGTGACACAGGCGGCTCAGGGCCAGCACGTTGACTTCCAGCAGATCCTGTTCGTCGGCCCATTCATGGGCCAGGAACGGCCCATAGGTGCGCAAGCCCGCGCAGTTGACCAGCAAATCGATACGCCGCTCACCTTCTTCCAGCTCTAGCACGAAGCCTGAAAGGCGCAACGGCTGGCTGAGGTCGCAGGCGCGGAACAGCACCTCGACACCGAAACGCTGGGTCAGCTCGATGGCGACAGGCTCCAGCGTTTCTCGTTGGCGTGCCACCAGGATCAGGTTGCGCCCGCGCCGTGCCAGCGCTTCCGCCAAGGCCAGGCCCAGGCCGCTGGAAGCACCAGTGATCATGGCGTAACGGGTCATGCAAGGCTCCTGGGGGCGGAAGAGGGCGCCTAGTGTACAACTTGCCCGTGCAAGGTGTTGCCTTTTGCTACAAGGCGCGGGCGCGCAAAACCTGGCAGCGTTCCAGGGCTTGTCGGTACTCGCCATGCAGGCGCTCGATCAATGCGCTGGCGCTGGGCAGGTCATGGATTGCACCGACGCCCTGGCCCGCTGACCATACGGTCTTCCAGGCCTTCGCTTCGTCATCGATCGGCTTGAGCTTGCCTTGCACCTGCCCCCCCTTGAGGGTGTTCATGTCGTAGCCGGCCTGCTCCAGGCTCTGGCGCAGGAAGCTGGCGGGGATGCCGGACACCACGGGTGTGTGGATGATGTCGGCGGCATGGGCGTTCAGCAGCATCTGTTTGTAGGCGCCCTGAGCCTGGCTTTCTGTGGTGGCGATGAAGCGTGTGCCCATGTACGCCAGGTCCGCCCCCAGCAGTTGTGCGGCCAGGATTTCGTGGCCGTGGTTAATGCAACCAGCCAGCAGCAGGGTCTTGTCGAAGAACTGGCGAATTTCTGCGGCCAGGGCGAACGGGCTCCAGGTGCCGGCATGGCCGCCTGCGCCTGCGGCGACGGCGATAAGGCCATCGACACCCGCTTCGGCGGCTTTTTCGGCATGCCGGCGGGTGGTGACATCGTGGAGCACCAGGCCGCCGTAGGCGTGTACGGCATCGACCACTTCCTTTACCGCCCCCAGGCTGGTGATAACGATTGGTACACGGTGTTCGACACACAAGGCCAAGTCGGCCTGCAGGCGCGGGTTGGTCGGGTGGACGATCAGGTTGACGGCGTAGGGCGCTGGCGCCTGCAGTTGAGCCAGGCCAGCCTCGATCTCTTCCAGCCAAGCCTTGAAGCCAGCGCTGTCGCGTTGGTTCAGTGCCGGGAAACTGCCAACCACGCCGCTGGCGCAGCAGGCCAGCACCAATTGGGGGTTGGAGATGAGGAACATCGGCGCGGCAACCACGGGCAGCCGCAGGCGTTGTTCGAGCGAGGCAGGTAGCGACATGGCAAGGCTCCTTGAGCGGGTGGCTATGTCAGAACGGTTTCACCACCACCAGAATGACGATACCCAGCAGGATCAGCACGGGCACTTCGTTGAACCAGCGATAGTAGACGTGGCTGCGGGTGTTGGTGCCATTGGCGAAGCGTTTGCGCTGGGCACCGCACACGTGATGGTAGCCGGTCAGCAGGATCACCAGGGTGAGCTTGGCATGCAGCCACCCCTGGCTCAGCCAGCCGGGATTGAGGTACAGCATCCAGGCGCCAAAAACGTAGGTGGCGATCATCGCCGGATTCATGATGCCGCGGTACAGCTTGCGCTCCATGGTCGCAAAGCGTTCCTGGCTGATGCTGTCCTGGCTCTGGGCGTGGTAGACGAACAACCTGGGCAGGTAGAACAGGCCGGCGAACCAGCAGACCACGCTGACGATATGCAGCGCTTTGATCCATAGGTAAAGCATGGAGGGAGTTCCTTCAGGTAATCACGGTCGTCAGATAGTAGTGGTCAAGCGCCCGAAGGGTCACCCGAAGAGTTGTTACAGGCGCCCTGCGCCCCTATTATCGTGCGCTTTCCAGACGGCTCGTTGATAAGGGGCAAGCGTTATGATCAAGGTCGGTATCGTCGGCGGCACGGGTTACACCGGCGTCGAACTGTTGCGTCTGCTGGCACAGCATCCACAGGCCGAAGTGGCGGTCATTACTTCGCGCTCCGAGGCGGGCGTGGCGGTGGCGGACATGTACCCGAACCTGCGCGGCCACTATGACGGGTTGGCGTTCAGCGTGCCGGACAGCAAGGCTCTGGGGGCCTGTGATGTGGTGTTCTTCGCCACTCCGCATGGTGTTGCACACGCCCTGGCCGGTGAGCTGCTGGCGGCCGGCACCAAGGTGATCGACTTGTCTGCCGACTTCCGCCTGCAGGATGCCGCCGAGTGGGGCAAGTGGTACGGTCAGCCCCATGGCGCGCCTGAGCTGCTCAAGGACGCGGTATACGGCCTGCCAGAAGTGAACCGCGAGAAGATCCGCCAGGCGCGCCTGATCGCTGTGCCGGGTTGCTACCCGACTGCCACCCAGCTGGGCTTCCTGCCGCTGCTGGAAGCGGGCCTGGCCGACGCGTCGCGCCTGATCGCCGACTGCAAGTCGGGTGTCAGCGGTGCTGGCCGTGGCGCCGCGGTCGGTTCGCTGTTCTGCGAAGCCGGCGAGAGCATGAAGGCCTATGCAGTCAAGGGGCATCGTCACTTGCCAGAAATCAGCCAGGGCTTGCGCCTGGCCGCAGGCAAGGATATCGGCCTGACGTTCGTGCCGCACCTGACGCCGATGATCCGTGGTATCCACGCCACCCTGTACGCAAACGTGGTCGATACCTCGGTCGACCTGCAGGCGCTGTTCGAGAAACGCTATGCCGATGAACCGTTCGTCGACGTGATGCCAGCAGGCAGCCATCCGGAAACCCGCAGCGTGCGTGGTGCCAACGTCTGCCGCATTGCCGTTCATCGCCCGCAGGGTGGTGACCTGGTGGTGGTGCTGTCGGTGATCGACAACCTGGTCAAGGGCGCCTCCGGCCAGGCGGTGCAGAACCTCAACATCCTGTTCGGGCTGGATGAACGCATGGGCCTGTCCCATGCCGGCTTGCTGCCGTAAGGCCACCAGCATTGGAAAAGGCCCGCGTCGTGCGGGCCTTTTTGCAGGTCGCGACTAAAGCCGCACAATTCTTGACCGATTTTCTCGGGAAAGCGGATAATGCGCGTCATCGAGTTTTATGGCGGCTACCGCGCCGGGAGAATCAACATGAGCGTCGAAACCTTCACCCCTACCGGTCTGGAATTTACCCACGGGGCAGCCCAGAAGGTGAAGAACCTGGTCAATGAGGAAGGCAATGAGCGTCTGAAGCTGCGAGTGTTCGTTACCGGTGGCGGTTGCTCCGGCTTCCAGTACGGCTTCACCTTCGATGAAGACGTGGCCGAAGATGACACCATTGTCGAGCGCGAGGGCGTTTCCCTGGTGGTCGACCCGATGAGCTTCCAGTACCTGGCGGGTGCCGAAGTGGACTACCAGGAAGGCCTGGAAGGCTCGCGCTTCGTGATCAAGAACCCGAATGCCGCGACCACCTGCGGTTGCGGGTCGTCGTTCTCGATCTAAGGGCTGGGCATACGAAAACGCCGCGCAATTGCGCGGCGTTTTGCTTTCTGGCGTAGCGGCTATGCCGGGTAGATTGCGCCCAGTACGCGCAGGCCCTTGGCGGCAGTGACGCTGGGGCGGTTGGCGGCGATACCCTCCAGGCAGCAGTGAGCCAGCCAGGCGAAGGCCATGGCTTCGACCCAGTCCGGGTCTACGCCATAGGCGCCAGTGCTTGCAACACGGGCCGCCGGTAGCAGCTGGCCAAGACGGGCCATCAGCGCGCCGTTGCGGGCGCCCCCACCACAGACCAACAGCGCTTCGGTGCCTTGCTGGGCTTTGCCAAGCGAATCGATGATGCTGCGTGCGGTCAGCTCCAGCAGTGTCGCCTGCACGTCCTGGGCCCGGTATGCCGGCAGGTTGGCCAGGTGGCGATCCAGCCAAGGCAGGTTGAACACCTCGCGGCCGGTACTCTTGGGGCCGCTGCCGGCAAAGAACGGGTCAGCCATCAGTGCGCTGAGCAACCCGGGCTGAACCACACCCGAGGCAGCCCAGGCGCCATCTGCATCGTAGGCGTGGCCGTGCTCGCGCTCGATCCAGGCATCCAGCAGCACGTTCCCCGGGCCGCAATCGAACCCATGAACCGGCTTGTCCTGCTCGATCAGGCTGAGGTTGCTGAAACCGCCTACGTTGAGGATTGCCAGGCGTCGGCCAAGCTGGCTGAACAGGGTTTCGTGGAAGGCCGGTACCAGTGGCGCGCCCTGGCCACCGGCAGCCACATCGCGACGGCGGAAGTCGGCGACCACGCTGATGCCGGTCAGCTCGGCGAGCAGTGCGGGGTTACCGATCTGCACAGTAAAGCCGCGGGACGGTTCATGGCGAATGGTCTGGCCGTGGCTGCCGATGGCGCGAATGGCTTCGGGCTTCAGTCCCTGGCGAGCCAGCAGTTGGTGGATACCTTCGCCGGCCAGGCTGGCCCAGCGGTTTTCCGCCAGTGCGGCACGGGCAATCTCGTCAGTGCCGCTGCTGCACAGGGCCAGCAGGTCCTTGCGCAGGTCCGGGGGCATGGGCAGGTAGTGGGTGGCGAGCAGTTCAAGCTGCTCGCCTTGTTCGATCAGGGCGATATCCAGGCCATCGAGGCTGGTACCGGACATCACCCCCAGGTAGAGCGCCATGGCTTAGCGCTTGTTCGCTGCGAGCAGGGTGGCCTTTTCCTGATCCATGCGGGCAATCAGCGGCTGGCTCTGCTGCAGGAAGCGCTGACGCTCGTTCTTGGCAATCGGGTCAGCCATTGGCACCTTCTGGCTCAGCGGGTCGACGTGCACGCCGTTGACCTGGAACTCGTAGTGCAGGTGTGGGCCGGTGGACAGGCCGGTAGTGCCGATGTAGCCAATGATCTGGCCCTGTTTGACCGCACTGCCGGTCTTGATGCCTTTGGCAAAGCCCTGCATGTGGCCATACAGCGTCTTGTAGCGGTTGCCATGCTGAATGATCACGGTATTGCCGTAGCCACCACGGCGCCCGGCCAGTTCGATGCGACCGTCACCGGCTGCCTTGATCGGCGTACCTCGTGGGGCTGCGTAGTCGACGCCTTTGTGGGCGCGGATCTTGTTCAGGATGGGGTGCTTGCGACCGGCGGAAAAGCGCGAGCTGATGCGGGCGAAGTCCACCGGGGTGCGGATGAATGCCTTGCGCAGGCTGTTGCCGTCGGCGGTGTAGTAGGTAGTGTTGCCCTGCTTGTTGGTGTAGCGCACGGCAGTGTAGGTTTTGCCGCGGTTGGTGAAGCGCGCAGAGAGGATGTTACCGGTGCCGACGACCTTGCCGTCCATCACCTTCTGTTCGTAGACCACGTCGAACTCGTCGCCTGGGCGAATATCCTGGGCGAAGTCGATGTCGTAACCCAGCACGCGGGCCATGTCCATGGTCATGCTGTGGGACAGGCCGGCGCGCTGGGCGGAGGCTGACAGCGAGCTCTTGATCACGCCGTGGGCATAGGCGGTGCGTATCACCGGCTTGCTGATTTCACGGTTGAATGTGTAGCCCTTGGCGGTTTTGGTCAGGCGAATGGTTTCGAGGTTGCTGACTTTGCTGTGCAGACTGGCCAGCTGGCCATCCTTGTCGAGCTCGAATTGCAAGACCTGGCCGTGCTTGAGCTGGCTGAACTGCTTGGCCTGCTTGTTGCTGGCCAGCAAGTCATGCACAGCATTGGCGGGCAGGCCGACCTTGGCGAACAGGGTGGACAGGGTATCGCCGCGGGCCACGGTGACTTCGCGGTGGCCAGGCTCCTTGGCGGCCTCGGCAACCGGTTCGGCGGCCGGGGCCTGCTGATCGGCCTTCTGGGTTTCGGGGGTAGCCTCTTCGATCTGGGCGAAAGGCGAGCCTTGCTCACCTTCGCTTTGCACCAGGGGCGCGGCGCGGGATTCGTCTTTCAGCTGCTCGGCAGGGCTTTCGAGCTCGAGGTTGAGGGTGGTTTTCTTGGCTTCCACTTCGCTGGAAGGAAATACCAGCAAAGCCAGGCTGAGCAGGGCGGCGATGCCGCTGGCGGCCAACAGATGGCTCTTCGGATAAAGCGGAGGCGCTTTAGGCGGTTCGTTGGTCATGGGCAAGGTGACTTTGAAAAAGGTGAAATGGAAAAGATGAATGACATGATGAAGATGAAATAACTGTATAAAATATAACCAAATCCATTTTCACGCAAGGGCGCGTAGACGCCGCAAGCCTGTGTTCGGGTCACATTCCTTTGCGAAACTTGTATTTGACGGCCGATCTTGTATGGTTGGCTCCCCCTGAATCTGAGCCTTGCGGGTTTGTCTATGAAGTCGGTTGAAGAGCAGCTCGCGCTTATCAAGCGCGGTGCGGAAGAAGTACTGGTCGAGTCGGAACTGGTGGAGAAGCTCAAGCGCGGCCAACCTCTGCGCATCAAGGCCGGCTTCGACCCGACCGCTCCGGACCTTCACCTGGGTCATACGGTACTGATCAACAAGCTGCTCCAGTTCCAGGATCTGGGCCACCAGGTCATCTTCCTGATCGGTGACTTCACCGGCATGATCGGCGACCCGAGTGGCAAGAGCGCCACGCGCCCGCCGCTGACCCGCGAACAGGTGCTGGAGAACGCCGAGACGTACAAGCAGCAGGTGTTCAAGATTCTTGACCCGGCCAAGACTGAAGTCGCGTTCAACTCCACGTGGATGGACAAGCTGACCCCTGCCGACTTCATTCGCCTGGCTTCGCAGTACACCGTTGCGCGCATGCTGGAGCGTGATGACTTCGACAAGCGTTACACCACCAATCAGCCGATTGCCATCCACGAGTTCCTCTACCCGCTGGTGCAAGGCTATGACTCGGTGGCGCTGAAGGCGGATGTTGAGCTGGGTGGTACCGACCAGAAGTTCAACCTGCTGATGGGGCGTGAACTGCAGCGGTCTTATGGGCAGGAAGCGCAGAACATCGTGACCATGCCACTGCTCGAAGGTCTCGACGGTGTGAAGAAGATGTCGAAGTCGCTGGGCAACTATGTCGGCATCCAGGAAGCGCCAGGGGTGATGTACAGCAAGCTGGTGTCGATCCCGGATACCCTGATGTGGCGTTACTTCGAGCTGCTGAGCTTCCGTTCGATGGAAGAAATCGAGCAGTTCCGGGCCGATGTTGCCAATGGCGCCAACCCGCGTGACATCAAGATCAAGCTGGCGGAAGAAATTGTGGCGCGCTTCCACGGTGAGGAGGCTGCAGCCAATGCTCACCGTGCTGCCGGTAACCGTATGAAGGAAGGCGAGCTGCCGGAAGACTTGCCGGAGATCGAAGTGGCTGCGGCGGAAGACCTGCCAATTGCTGCGGTGTTGAATCGGGCTGGTTTGGTCAAGAACTCGGCACAGGCGCGAGACTTGCTGAATGGCGGCGCGGTGAAAGTTGATGGTGCAGTGGTCGACAGGGACTTCATGTTTGTCCTTGGTGCTACCCATGTATGCCAGGCGGGCAAGAAGTCGTTTGGCCGGGTTACCCTCAAGGCTGAGTGATTGCCTGGATGGTGTAGCTATATAGAAGCGGGGAGGCCGGTAGGCCTCCCCCCTTTGGTTTTTGGGTTTTGTGGGTGCTGTTGTGTGGGGGGGGGGCTGGTTTT
>NZ_JBJJLR010000078.1:0-17739 GCF_046230975.1 Pseudomonas sp. KCJK9058 | reverse complement strand
TTCGATCAGCCAGAGCAACTTCCTCGGTACCGGTAACAAGGTGTCCATCGGCCTGACCCGTTCGGAATACCAGACCAAGTACAACTTCGGCTTCGTCGACCCCTACTTCACCGCCGACGGCGTGAGCCTGGGCTACAACCTGTTCTACAACACCACCGACTACAGCGATTACTACGACGATGGGGTTTCGTACTATGCAATCAACAGCTACGGCGCCGGGGTCAGCTTCGGCTACCCGATCAACGAAACCTCGCGCCTGACCTACGGCCTGACCCTGCAGCACGACGACATTTCGCCCGGCACCTACAGCGCTGACGAGATCTACGATTTCATCTCCCGCGAAGGCAAAAGCTTCAACAACCTCAAGGCGTCGATCGGTTGGTCGGAGTCCACCCTCAACAAAGGCGTACTGGCCACCCGGGGCCACTCGCAGAGCCTGACGCTGATGGCTACCACCCCTGGCAGCGACCTGTCGTTCTACAAGCTCGACTACAACGGCCAGGCTTTCCTGCCAGTCACCAGCAACACCACGCTGCGCCTGCACACCAACCTGGGCTACGGCAACGGCTATGGCTCCACCGACGGCTTGCCGTTCTATGAAAGCTACAACGCCGGTGGACAGGGCTCGGTACGCGGGTTCAAGGACGGCACCCTCGGCCCGCGCAGTACACCGGCTACCGGGGCCTATTCCAGCGCTGGGCAGGCTTACTATTCCGACCGCGACACCGATGTGCTGGGGGGCAATATCCTGATTACCGGCGGTGCCGAGTACCTGTTCCCGCTGCCCTTCGTGAAGGACCAGAGCCAACTGCGCAGCTCGGTGTTCGTCGATGCCGGCAACGTGTATGCCGACACCTGCTACCTGTCCACCACCCAAGGCTGCGGCAGCGTCGACCTGGCGCAGATGGCTGTGTCGCTGGGGGTTGGCGTGACCTGGTACAGCCCGATGGGGCCGCTGAGTTTCAGCCTGGCGGCGCCATTGAAAAAGCCGGATAACGCCGAAACCCAGGTGTTCCAGTTCTCGTTGGGGCAGACCTTCTGATGCTGCTCATGAAATGAACCGCGCAGCACGGGGGTTGAGCATTACCCGCTTTTACCCCCGCTTTACCCAAGTTGACAGTCACCTTGCCTAAGCTGGCCAGCACTCGAACCCCGCCCAGCAGGACACCCTCATGCCTCCGTTCACACCCTGTTTCCCTACATCACTGCGCGAAAATGAAATACCCGTCGCCCTGCTCGATCTGGTGCAGGAACGCCTGGCCACCCTGCTTGGCCCACGCTTCACGGTGGTACTGGGCGGTAGCGGCAACGGCGATGGTGTCAGTCATTACCACCTCGCAATCCAGCACAACCAGAGCGGGGTTTCCCTGGAGGACTACGGTGACGTCGGTGCCGGTTTCGTCGAGCACCTGCTGCGCATGGGCACCCAGGTGCGGGACATGCTCGACTCAGCCACCTTCAGCCGTATGGGCAGCGATGACCCTGGCCGACCATTGGTATGGCTCCGCGAGCTGGTCAGCCCCGGGGAAACCATTACAATGCGCGGCCCAACCTGAAATATGTTTTCCCCATGAAATCACTGCTTTACGCCGTAACCTTATTATTTTCCTTTACCCTCCCTGCCTTGGCCAACCCGCCGGCCACCTTCACCGAAGCCAAGGTGGTGGCCAAGCAGAAGGTCTACCTGGACCAGGCCAGCAGTGCCATGGGCGACCTGTACTGCGGTTGCAAATGGACCTGGGTGGGCAAGTCTGGCGGGCGCATCGATGCCGCCTCGTGTGGTTACCAGACGCGCAAGCAGCAGAACCGTGCAGAACGCACCGAGTGGGAACACATCGTGCCCGCCCACACCTTCGGCAACCAACGCCAGTGCTGGAAGAACGGCGGCCGTGAGCACTGCGTGGACAACGACCCGGTGTTCCGCGCCATGGAGGCCGACCTGTTCAACCTTTACCCGGCCGTGGGTGAGGTCAACGGTGACCGCAGCAACTTCAACTACGGCATGGTCACTGGCAATGCCGGCGAATACGGCCAATGCACCACCAAGGTCGATTTCGTCCAGCGCACCGCCGAACCGCGTGACGAAGTCAAAGGCCTGGTGGCCCGCACCACGTTCTATATGTTCGACCGCTACAAGCTGAACATGTCGCGCCAACAGCAACAGCTGCTGATGGCCTGGGACAAGCAACACCCGGTGTCGGCCTGGGAGAAAGAACGCGACCGGCGCATTGCCGCGATCATGGGCCATGCCAACCCGTTCGTAAGCGGCGAACGCAAGTGGACCGCCGGCTACAAGCCGGTTGGCAGCGGCGTGGTAGAGGCGGTGCCGGTAAACGCGGCCAAGCCAGAGGCCAAACCAAGCCTGGCCAGCGCCGGTTCGGTCGGCGCCGTGCTTGGCAACCGCAACAGCCACGTCTATCACCTGTCAGTCGGCTGCCCGGGCTACAACCAGGTTGCAGCGAAGAACCAGGTTACCTTCGCAAACGAAGGTGAAGCGCAGGCAGCGGGGTATCGCAAGGCAGGCAACTGCCGCTGACCGTTTCAAAGGCTGCGCGGCCCCTGTGGGAACCGGGGCGCGTCAGCCGTTGACCAGGTTTACCGGCCGCTCACCGGCCAGCGCGCTGAGCAGGTTGTCCACCGCGCAACGCGCCATGGCCTGGCGGGTGTCCTCGGTCGCCGAGCCGATGTGTGGGGTCGCTACCACGTTATCCAGCTGTAACAGCGGCGAGTCGGTCGGCAGTGGCTCGTGCACGAACACGTCCAGCCCCGCACCGCGGATGCGCCTGGCCCGCAGCGCTTCGATCAGCGCCTGCTCATCCACCACACGCCCGCGTGAGATGTTCACCAGGATTGCCTCAGGCTTCATCAACGCAAGTTCCCGTGCGCCTATTAGGCCTTCGGTGCTGGCGCTCAACGGCACCGTCAGGCAAACGAAATCTGCCTGCTGCAACAAGTCATCCAGGCTGCACTGGCATGCGGCATAGCGTGCTTCCACCTCGGGCTTGGCACGCTGGCTGTGATACAGCACGCGCATGCCAAAGCCAGCGGCCGCGCGCCGGGCCAGGGCCTCGCCAATCCGGCCCATGCCAACGATGCCTAGCGTCTTGCCGTGCACATCACTGCCAAAATGCGCCGGCCCCAGGTTGGCCTGCCAGCGGCCGTCACGCACCCAGTTCGCCAGCTCCACCACCCGCCTGGCGGTAGCCAGGATCAAGGCAAAGCCTGTGTCGGCCGTGGTTTCGGTCAACACGTCGGGCGTGTTGGTGAGCATCACACCACGCCTGCTGAGTTCAGCAATGTCGTAGTTGTCCACGCCCACCGAAACGCTCGACACCACTTCCAGTTGCGGGGCAAGGTCGAGCAGGCTGGCATCCAGGCGCAGGCTGGCCCCCAGCAACCCGTGCGCCCCCGGTAACGCATCGCGCAGGCGGGCCAGGCCATCGGGCTGGGTGGTGTCCACCCAGGTCACCTCGACGCGATCTTGCAGGCGTGCCATCAAGTCGTCTGACAGGCGTTTATACAGGACGATTCGCTTCTTCATTGCAGATTTCCTAATGGTTCATGGCCAGACGCGAGCTATCGCGCTTTGCTCGGCCAGAGGTCTGGGAAGTATTGAGCGCAGCGGTAAGCGCCACTGCAGTCAGCAGCGCACCGCACATGAACAGATAAGAGGCGCCGGGCCCGCCCGTAGCCCCATTGAGGTAGCCCACCAGCCACGAACCGCCAAACGAGCCCAGCGCCCCCATGCTGTTGATCAGCGCCATGGCGCCGCCTGCGACGTTGGCCGGCAGGATCTCGGGCACAATCGCGAAGAATGGGCCATAAGGGGCGTACATGCAGGCGCCAGCAACCACCAGCAATGCATACGACAGCCAGAAATGCTCGCTGCCCAAGGCGTAGGAACCATAGAACGCCAACGCGGCAATCAGCAGCGGCGGCCAGACGAAGCGCTTGCGCTTTTGCAGGCGGTCGGACGCCCAGGACACGCCCACCATTGCCAGCACTGCCGCCAGGTAAGGCACCGAGGCCAGCCAGCCGGCCTGCACGATATCGACGTTCGCCGCCTGCTTGAGAATCGACGGCAGCCAAAGCACGAAGCCATACACGCCGATGCTCCAGCAGAAGTACTGCAGCGCCAGGATGATCACTTGTGGCGAGCGGAACGCTTCGCGGTAGTTCTTTACAGGCTTGATACCCTGCTGCTCGGCAGCCAGCGCCTGCGCCAGAGCGGCCTTTTCCTGCTCGCTCAGCCAAGCCACCTGGGCCGGGCGGTCATCTACCAGGCGCCACCAGAAGAACGCCCAGATCACGGCGGGCAGGCCTTCGATGATGAACATCCAGCGCCAGTCGTAATGCTTGATCAGGTAACCGGACACCACCGACATCCACAGAATGGTCACCGGGTTGCCCAGCATCAGGAAGGTGTTGGCGCGCGAACGCTCGGCCCGGGTGAACCAATGGCACAGGTACACCAGCATGGCCGGCATGACCGCAGCCTCCACCACCCCGAGCAGGAAGCGGATGCCGATCAGCATGTAGACGTTGCTGACCATGCCGGTAAGCGTGGCAAGGCCGCCCCACAGAATCAGGCAGACGAAGATCAGCTTCTTCACACTACGCTTTTCGGCGTAAATCGCCCCAGGTACCTGGAAGAAGAAGTAGCCGAGGAAGAACAACGCCCCCAGCAATGACGAAAGCACGGGGGTGATGTGCAGGTCTTCGGCCATACCGGAGGCGGCGGCGAAGCCGTAATTGGCGCGGTCCAGGTAGGCCAAGCTGTAGGTAAAGAACACGATCGGGATGATGTACCACCAGCGGCGCGGTGCCAGGCTTTGGCTTTGCATGGTTTGTTTCTCCTGAGCTTGTTGTTTTTGTTGCAACAGGTGATTCGGGGTCGGCTCATGCGCTTCTGCGCAGGTCGTAGGCCTCCAGTTCACGGCGCAGCGGCAGCCCTTCCATGTCGCCCCGCGACTGCACGGCACGGCTGCCGCACCAGTTGCCGCGCGCTACCGCCTCGGCTACCGGACGGCCCTCCAGTAGCGCGCTGAGCACACCGACGGCAAAGGCATCACCTGCACCGACAGTGTCCACCACGCGGCTGACTGGCACGGGGGCTACCTGCCCTTCGCCCTTGGCGCTGCGGAAGTAGGCGCCAGCGTCGCCCAGCTTGATCACCACCAATTCCACCCCTTGGTCCAGGTAGAACGCGGCGATATCGGCCGGCGTGTGCTGACCGGTCAGCAACCGCCCCTCCTCCAACCCCGGTAAAACCCAGTTGGCCTTGGCCGCCAGGGCATTGATTTCTCGCACCATGCTGCTTTGATCGGGCCACAGCGAGGGGCGCAGGTTGGGGTCGAACGATATGCTGCGCCCGGCTGCGCGCATTGCGTCCAGCAGCGCGTGGGACAGCGCCCGCGAGCTGTCCGACAGCGCCAGCGGAATACCGGTAGCGTGCACGTGGCGAGCCTGCAGCCAAACGGGGCTCACTATCGCAGGTGACAGCCTGCTGGCCGCCGAACCGCGGCGAAAGTACTCCACTGCCGGGTCGCTGCCATCCTCGCTGCGGGCCTTGAGCTGAAAGCCCGTCGGGTAGTTGGCATCCACCTCGACACCGGAACAGTCCAGGCCTTCGCAGCGCAAACTGTCGAGCACGAAGCGGCCCAGCGAATCGTCACCAACCCGGCTCAGCCAGCGCACCTTGAAGCCCAGCCGCGCCAGGCCGATCGCCACGTTGCTGTCGGCGCCAGCGATGCGTTTGCCAAACTGCCCGACACCGGCCAGGTCACCGGCTTGTTCGGCGACGAACATGGCCATGGTTTCGCCGAAACACAGCACGTCATGTTCATGCATGGTCCAGCTCCTGCGCCGCGCCCAGTGCAGAAAGGTGACGCACCTGGGCCCGGGTCAGCGCCAGCAGGTCTTCGCCCACCAGGGGGTACTCGACGGCGCGCACCACGCCCGGCGCGAACTCGGCCATCAGCGCTGCCCACTCCTGCAGGTCCGCATCCTGGGGCGGTATGGCCACCAGACGGCTATCGGCCCGGCGCTGCACAGCCTTGCAATGCACATAGCGCACCCAACGGCCTAGCTGCCTTGCAGCTTGCGGCGCAGGCTCGCCCTGCCACTGCCAGTTACCGATATCGAACGTCATGCCCAGGCGTAGCCCAAGCGGGTCGACACGCTGGAAAAACTGCAGCATCGGTTCGATCCTGCCACCTTGTGCGGTCTGATCGTTTTCCACCAGCAACAGAGGCCCCTGCGCAGGCAGCAGCGACGCCAGGGCCGTCACATCGCAGTGCTCATCGAAGTGCCCCAAGGAAACCTTCAGCGCCACCGCGCCAAGCGCCCGGGCAATTTCCAGCTTCTGCACCAGCAGCGGGTCGGGCACGCCTTGCGCGGTCCACAGTTCAAGGGGGGTGGAGTACAGGCATTCCAGGCGCAGCGCGGCAATGACCCTGCCCAGCGCAGCTGCGTCCGGTGCGCTGGCGAACAATTCTTCGCGCAATTCGACGCGACTGACGCCAGCGGCTGCCAACAGGTCCAGAAACTGCTCCTGGCCACGTTGGCGCACAAAGTCGGCACCGTAGCTGGAGAGACTGATGGAAACGGGGTTCGCTTGCATTGTTCTTGTCCTTATGAAACCGGTTTCATTTTTGATCAACAGCACGCACAAGCCTGCCGTTCTCTTACTGGGGTTGGGTTGAACCGCGGATGATCAGGTTGGCCTTGAAGTCGATGCGCCGGGCTGCGCCGCTATCGCCGCGCAAGCGACCGAGCAGGCTTTCGAAGGCCGCCACGCCGATACGCTCGGTGGGCTGGGCCAGTGCGGTGATGCCTTTGCCGACCAAGGGGTACCAGTCGAGGTCGTCGAGGGCGATCAGCCCGACATCGGCAACCAGGTTGCGCCCGGCCTCGAGCAGCGCCCGGGTCACCGCCAAGGTGGCAACGCCGTTGAAGGTGAAGATGGCTTGCGGACCATGACCACTGTGGGCAAGAAACGAAGCCAGTTGGCCCTGCAGCCCGGCGCCGATTTCCAGTACCTGCTGACGCATGCCTGGCCGGCGGCGGATCGACGCGCCGAATGCCTGCACCCGCTCCAGGCGTGAACTGGTGCCATCGAGGGGTTCGCTGACCGCCAGGATGTCGCGGTAGCCCTGGGCTTGCAGGTGGTCAAGGGCCTGCTCGACTGCGTCAGCATTGTCCAGGCCGACAAGGTCCACATTCAGCTCGGGCAATTGGCGGTCGACCAGCACCATGGGGATGTCGCGCTGCAGGTTGAGCAGCTCGCCGGGGTGGTGACCGAGCGTGTTCACGATCAGCCCTTCAACGTTGTAGCTCTGCAGGGCCACCAGGTGGTGACGCTCCTGCTCGTCGTCGCGGTTGGTGTTGCACACCACCAGGCTGTAACCATGCTGACGGCAGGCGGTTTCTACGCCGTGCATCACGGCCACTGAATAGGGGTTGAGGATATCGGCCACCAGCATGCCGATCAGTCGCGTCTGGCCGCGCTTGAGGCCGCGAGCCATCTGGTTGGGGCGATAGCCGAGGCGTTCGATGACCTCCTCCAGCCGCTTGGCCGTGGCTTCGGCCAGCAATTGGCGGTCGCCACCGATGTAACGGGAGACGGTGGCTTTGGAAACGCCAGCAACACGCGCCACTTCGCTGATGGTGACCCGTTCGCGGGTATGGGCAGGCGCGTCGGTCATGGGTTTTCCTTATGATTGTTTTAATAGTGATGAAACCGGTTTCAATACAGCAAAAATGCGCGGGTTCGTCAACAGGCCGTTGGTCGGGCACGAAGACGGGAGATGTTAAATCGCATTAAGAATATTTCATAGGTTATTGATAGTTATGAATTTATATCTGTGGGACAGAGCTTACCCTGGAATCTGATTACGTTAGGGGATGGCACGGGCTTCGCCCGTGTTCGCGGGTAAACCCGCTCCTACGGGCGAGGGTGCAGAAATACACGTCAGCGAAGCGACTTCACATCACCGGCCGTGACGGCACTGCCCTGGTTCCCCCAGCTGCTGCGAATGAAATTCACCACCTCGGCAACCTCCTGGTCGCTCAGGCGCCAGCCGAAAGCCGGCATGGTGAAGTTCGACGGCGCAGCGTGCGTTGCCGGTACCGTGCCACCGGCGAGCACCACATGGATCAGCGACGTGGCATCCGCAGTCTGTACCACCGGGTTGCCGGCCAAGGCCGGGAACACGCGGGTGTAGCCCTGCCCGTCGGTGCGGTGGCAGGCCGCGCAGTTGTCGATGTACACCGCCGCCCCAGGCTTGCTGTCGTCACCCTTCCATAGCGCATCCGCGACCTGCTTGTCGTACACATGCGGCTGGTCATCTGGATTACTCGGCGGCAGGGTTTTCAGGTAGCGGGCGATAGCGGTCAGGTCGGCATCACTCATGTGCTGCATGCTGTGCTCGACCACATCGCTCATGCCGCCGAACACGGCGCTGCGATCACTGCGCCCAGTCTTGAGAAACTGCACCAACTGCGCTTCGCTCCAGCTGCCCAGGCCATCTTTGTGATCGCCACGCAGGTTCTTGGCAATCCAGCCTTCCAGCGGCGCGCTGCCGGCCAGAAACTGCTCGCCATCGGCCGCGCTCAGGGCCTTTTCCTGCATGGTCAGCGCCCGCGGCGTATGACAAGCGCCACAATGCCCAAGACCCTCGACCAGGTACGCACCGCGGTTCACCACAGGGTCAGCTGTCGCCGATGCCTGCCAGGGCTTGGCCTCTGGTGCGAACAGGCCGCGCCAGATTGCCAGTGGCCAGCGCATGCTCAGCGGCCAGGGAATGTCAGAGGCCTTGTTCGCCTGCTCGACAGGCTCCACGCCCTTCATGAAATAGGCGTACAGCGCCTGCATGTCCTGCTCGCTGACCCGCGCATACGACGGGTATGGCATGGCCGGATAGAGCGTACTGCCATCTTTGCCAATACCCCTGCGCACGGCCTGGTCGAAGTCTTCGAAGCTGTACTGGCCAATGCCACTGGCCGCCGGGGTGATGTTGGTGGAGTACACCGTGCCAATCGGCGTTTCCATCGGCAACCCACCGGCAAAGGGCTTGCCGTCTTTGGCGGTATGGCAGGCCACGCAGTCACCGGCGCGGGCCAGGTACTCGCCCAGGCGTACCTGCGCATCGTCATTCGCTACGGCCTGTGCAGCCGCGCCGGCACCCAGCACCAGGGTGGCGATCAACAGTGTTTTCATGCTCATCGCTCCTCAAGCCTGGACCAACGGACCGGGGTTTTTCAGGTACTGCTCACGGATGGCGCGGGCCGACCAGTAGGTGAGCGCAGCCACCAGCCCGGTCGGGTTGTAACCCAGCCCCTGCGGGAACGCCGAAGCGCCCGGAACGAACACGTTGTGTACGTCCCAGCTTTGCAGGTAGCGGTTCAGTGCACTGGTCTTGGGGTCGGTGCCCATGATCGCCCCGCCGTTCAGGTGGGTGGTCTGGTAACTGGCGGTGTTGAAGTGGTCCTTGACCTGCTTGCCCAGCACGGCAATGGCCTTAGGGTTCATCGCCTGGGCGATGTTGCTCAGCTTGTCGACCATGAACTGGTTCATCTTGATGTCGTTTTCCTGCCAGTCGAACGTCATGCGCAGCAGCGGCTGACCGTAGGCATCGCGGTAGGTGGGGTCCAGGTCCAGGTAATTGCCACGGTAGGACTGATGGGCGCCGTGCGCGTCCATCGACACCTGGTGGGTGTAGTAGTCGGCCGTGGCTTTCTTCCAGGCACTGCCCCAGGCCGGCGTCCCCGGCGGGTTGGAGGTACCGGCAATCGGCCGGCTACCGGCCTGGTTCACCCACATTGGCGAACCGCCGACGAAGCCGTGCGGGCCATGGTCGAAGTTGTCGGCGTTGAAATCGTCGATGGCAATGCCATTGCCACCCGCGCCGATGAAGTTGTTGGTGTAGGTGTCCTTGTCGAAGAACGCCTTGACTGTCCCCATGTTCTGATAGGCGAAGTTACGCCCGACCACACCTTCGTTCTTTACCGGATCGTAAGGTTTGCCAATGCCGGAAAGCAGCATCAGACGCACGTTGTTGAACTGGAAAGCCGCCAGAATCACCAGCTCTGCCGGCTGCTCCACCTCGCGCCCCTGGGCATCGATGTAGGTCACGCCGGTGGCCTTGCGCTTGCGGTCGTCCAGGTTCACCCGCAGCACATGGGCATTGGGCCGCAACTCGAAGTTGGGCACCTGGCGCAGCGCCGGCAGGATGTTCACGTTGGGCGAGGCCTTGGAGTACATGTAACACACGTAGCCGCTGCAGAAACCGCAGAAGTTGCACGGCCCCATCTGCGCCCCGTAGGGGTTGGTGTATGGCCCGGAGGTGTTGGCCGACGGCAGGTTGTAGGGTTTGTAGCCCAGGCGGGTGGCCGCCTTTTCGAACAGCCTTGCCGATACAACGTTCTTCTGCGCGGGCAGCGGGAACGGGTTGGAACGGTCCGGCGCATAGGGGTTGCCGCCCTTCCCTTCACCGACCACCTGGCCTTTGACGGTCCAGGCCTGGCCCGAAGTGCCAAAGACCTTTTCGGCAAAGTCAAAATAGGGCTCCAGCTCTTCGTAACTGACACCGAAGTCCTGGATAGTCATGCCTTCGGGAATGAACGTGCGCCCGTAGCGCTCTTCATAGTGGCTGCGCAGGCGCAACTCGACGGGGTCGACCCGGAAGTGCACACCCGACCAGTGCAGGCCCGCGCCCCCCACACCCTTGCCCGGCAGGAATGCGCCCAGCTGGCGATTGGGCAATGCCACATCATTCACGCTATGGCGGACAGTGACGGTTTCTTTCGATACATCGACGAACAGCTTCTTGCGCACGCTGTAGGTCAGCTCATCGATCACCTGCGGGTAGCTGCCTTCGGGGTAGGTATCCTGCATCGGCCCCCGCTCCAGGGCTACCACGTGCAGCCCGGCCTCGGTCAGCTCTTTGGCCATGATCGCACCGGCCCAGCCGAAGCCGACGACCACCGCATCCACTTTGTTCAACACAGTCGCCATGCCTCAGGCCCTCTCACCACGGATCGATACAGCCGGGAACGGGTAAGGCTCATTGCGCTCGACCCAGTCCATGAAGTCGGCGCGGGCGCCGGGGAAGCCGATCTGGGTCCAGCCGACCATGCCTTTGTTGCCGCCATGAATCGGGTCGCAGAAGAACCCTTCGCGCGTGTTTTGCACCAGCAGGCTGAAGAACACCTTGGCCGGAACGGTTTCGAAAACCAGCTCTCCTGCCTCCAACTTGCTGAGAATGCGGTCCCGGGTAGCGCTATCTTGCGCAGCAAAAACCTGTCCGCCATTGGCCTTGCACCAGCCGTCCACGGCAGCGATGCCCAGGCGGTAGATTTGTTGCGGGCTGAGCTGCAGCTGGTAGCCCAGCTCGGGCGGGGCGTCGGCGTTGAAGGGCCCGTGCATGTACCACTGTGCGCCAGTCGCGTAGGGGGTGTTCATTTGCCGGTCGATAAATTCGGCGGCGCCAGCTTCCAGTGCCCCTGGGCCAAGCTCATCGGCCGGGATGATGCGCGACACGGCGGCTTGTACAAAAGCCCATTCTTCGGCGCTGAAGAATGTCGGTTGATAATTGCCCGCAGGCGGCGTGGCCGGCACTTTCGGTTGCTGATGCGGTTGCGGGGCCGCAAGCAGCTGGCTGGCGCCCACGCCAAGCCCTGTACTGGCCACTGTAACGACAGGGATCAGGGTCAAGGTCTTGCGCAGAAAATCCCTGCGCGGGTTGTCTGGGGCATGCTCAGGCATTGCGAATCCTCATCGGCTGTGGGGGTGGCCTTGATAAGCGCCATCTGATTTTCAATAAAGAGGTGATCTTGATAGGCCATCAAGAAGACAGCCGAATAATCTAGCGCGTTCAGACATGTTTTGAAACCGGTTTCATTTTTACCCTCTCACCCGGCTTGACCTCCACCGCACGCTCATCAGCGCAAGGCTTTTTTCACACCCGCCTCACCCTCTGCCGACATTCCACTGCCTACAGTGCCGACGCTCTTGCATGGAGCAGACTGACTGGAGTGGCAAACATGCTGCACGACGTGATCGACGACTCCCCCGCTTCACGGCTTGGGCCAAAATACCGATGGCCTTGGGGCACAGCGCAATGGATGGTGTTGTGCCTGCTGCTCTTGCTCGACGTAGCGGCAGCCTGGGCTCAGCAGCGCGCGGCCATCCCCAACCTGGGCAATCCCCATCACCTGCAGCACAGTGGGCTTTATACCGATTGGGCGAAAGGCTCGGTGATTGTCGTATTGCGCCATGCCGAACGCTGCGACCGCTCCAGTGATGCGTGCCTGAATGACCCCAGCGGCATCACCGTCGCGGGCAGGCAGGCGGCCACCGATGTAGGCCTCGGGTTGCAACACCTTGGCCTGGGCGCAGTTGATGTCTGGACCAGCCCAGAGGTGCGAACCCGGCAGACCGCACAAGCCATGTTCGGTAAAACCATTGCCACACAAGACTGGCTTAATCAGTGTGACGGCCACTTTGCCGAAAATGCCTTTGCCCTCAAGCGAAAAGGCCACAACCTCGTGCTGGTCAGCCACAGCGGCTGCATGGAACAACTGGAGCAGGCACTCAAAGCGCCTTCTAGCGCAACAGCGAACAGCTATGCCAGCGCCCTGTTCATCACGCGTGGCAACGATGGCAAGACGAAGGTGCTGGGCCAAATCGCGGCCAGTGAATGGCACACTCTCATTGATGCCAAGGAACTCTGAACATGCCCTCCCGCGCCACCTTCTACCGCAACAACCTGCTGCTGCCGCTATTGCTGGCCGCCATTGTGTTCATGGCCTTCGACCTCACAGACTTCGATCGCTGGATCAGCAACCTGCTGCTTGACCCGGCCACTGGCCAGTTCCCGCTGCTGCACAACCCGTTATTCGAGAAAGTCACTCACAAATGGCCACGCATCCTGCCGGACTGGACCGGTGAACTGGCCGTCATAGGCAGCTTGCTGTCGTTCATCTGGCCGCGCTTGGCCAACCGCCCCCAACTGGCCCTTGCCCGGGCGCTGGAAAAGGTCCGTATTGCACCGGTGCTGCGCTTTACCACCCAACACCGACGCGACCTGTTGTTCGTGGTGGTAGCGTTCGCGCTGAGCACCACCGTGATTCACTACCTGAAAAGCCATACAAGCGTGTATTGCCCTGTGGAAACCACGCTGTATGGCGGTTCGCAGCCCCGGGTCGAATGGTTCGAAAACTTCTCTTTATGGAGCAAGCCCGGCGATGGCCGTTGCTGGCCGGGTGGCCATGCATCCAGCGGGTTTACGCTGTTGGCGCTGTATTTCGTGGCCCTGCGCCATCGGTGGGCACATGCTCGCAAGTTGTTGGTGGCGATTCTGCTGATCGGGTTCGTGTACGGCACTACCCGAGTATTACAGGGCTGGCACTATATGTCTCATACGTTCTGGGCCGGGATCTTTGTCTGGCTTACAACCTGGGCAACAGCATTGCTCTTCTATGGACGCATCGCGCTGCAGGCGGCTGAACTTAGCCCAGTCCTATCTGGTGCTGCGCCGCAGCACTTGCAGACGTGGTCAGAACAGTCATGAGAAAAATCAGCCCTATATAAAAAATCACTCATTTCTTGACAGAAATAATTAGACAACAACTTCCAAAGAAACTTCCTACAATGCTTTAGGAAGTTTCAATCTCCCACAAAAATTGATTCCTAGTTACTCTTCAGGCTTTCGCAACTGCTAATGCCCGACCGCATGGACGCGAGGGGGCCACCGCGAGTGTTTGAGCTGCCAAGAGACGAGGATCAAGGATGCCCAAAGAGTCCGACCGCACTGGCAAACCAGTGCCCCCCCCCCAAAAGCCAATCCTGCTCGAAGACATAAACGAAACCCCACCGCCTCCTGACGGCGCGGGTCCTGAATACGCAACCGATCTACCCGGCTACCCGGCCGATCCAGACTTTCAGCTACGCGGCGGCTACGACAACCTCATGCTCGACGCGGCAAGCCAGCTGTTCGGCCTGGTCATTCGCCTGCGCACGCTGGATGACCTGCCCAACATCCAGTTCGTGCACAAGACCGTGCAAACACAGGTCAGTACTATTCGCGAAGAAATGCGACAGCACGGCTATTGCGCGGTCCATCAGGAAGTCTATTCCTACGCCCTGTGCCTGCACTTGGACGAGGCCGTGATGACCCGCCCCTGGGGCCAGAACTCGTGCTGGAGCCACGAACCGCTGCTGAGCATCTTCCACGACGAAACCCAGGGCGGCGAAAAGATCTTCGTGCTGCTCGAGCGCATCATGCAATCGCCAAAGGAATTCCAGGATGTGCTGGAGTTCCTGTACTTCTGCTTTTGCCTGGGCCTGCAAGGCAAATACGCCCTTGACCCCAAGGGCGATGAAATCCTCAGCGCGCTGATCAGCCGGATGCACAAGGTCATTCGCCAACTGCGTGGCCCCACGCCGGAAACAGTGAGCGACCCCTATAGCAACGTCGTCCATTGCCCCCACCGTATGCGCCGCTGGCAGTGGCCCTGGTGGACCCCGCTGGTCATCTCGGTCATCGCCATGGTCTGCGCCTACAGCTACTACAGCTACCGCCTCGACCTGCTAACCGCCGAAGTCGTCGAATCGCTCAACGCCATTCTGCAGCAGTAACGGGGGACGCCACATGCCCAGCCAATCCGATTTGCGCTTCACTTTCCAGCCGCTGGTTGGCCGAAGCGAGTTTGAGGTGGTGTCGTTCGAACTGAACGAAGCCATCAGCTCACCGTTCCGGCTGCAGCTGGAGCTGATCAGCTTCGAAGACGATGTCGACTTCGGCCAGCTCCTCGACAAACCGGTGCTGTTCACCCTCTGGCAGAGTGAGCGCCCGTTGCGCTACGTGCACGGCCTGGTCAGCACCTTCAGCCAGGGAGAAACAGGCTTCCATCGCACCCGTTACCGGGCACTGGTCGAGCCCGTGCTGGCCCGCGCCGGGCTGCGCTCGAACTGGCGCATCTTCCAGCAGAAAACCGTGCCGCAGATTCTCGAGATCATGCTCAAGCGCCAGGGCGTGAATGCCTACGAGCTCAAGTGTCTCGACCCGCATCAGGTGCGCGAGTTTTGCGTGCAGGCCGGTGAAACAGACCTCGACTTCATGGCCCGCCTGGCCGCCGAGGAAGGCATTGTCTACCGCTTCGAACACACGCCGAAACAGCACTTGCTAATCATCACTGACCGGCTGCTGGCGCTGGGCCAGATCAGCCGGGGGGCCATCAAGACCGATGATGAGGATGAAGGGTTTCACAATGACGACGTGGGCCCTGATCAGGTGCTGTACCGATCCGTTGGAGGCGGCGATCAGGCCAGGCCTTGCCTGCGGCGCTTGCGTTACAGCGAACAGGTTCGAACAGCGCGGCAGGTGCAACGGGACTACACCTTCACTCACCCACAATACCGTCAGGAACACCAGGCGTACGACAATAGCAACACCCATCAATCGCTGAACTATGAGCGCTTCGACTACCCCGGCCGATACAAGCGTGATGCGGTCGGGGTTCCGTTCACTGCCACCCGCCTCACAGCCCTGCGCCATGATGCGCGCATTGCCGAAGTGGAAGGCGACGATGTGCGCCTGCAACCGGGGCTGAGCTTCACCCTCATCGAGCACCCGCGTGAAGACCTCAACGTGCACTGGCGCACGGTCAGCGTGCATCACGAAGGCACCCAGTTCACCAGCCTGCAGGAAGAGGCCGCCGGCTCGCAGCAAGGCACCCGCTACAAACAGGAAGCATTGCTGGTTCCCGGCAGGACCGAATGGCGCCCTGCCCCCCTGCCCAAGCCACGCATCGACGGCCCGCACATGGCGACGGTGGTCGGGCCCAAGGGCGAGGAAATCTATTGCGACCAATGGGGCCGCGTGAAAGTGAGCTTTCCTTGGGACCGGGAAAGCGAAAACAACGAATTCAGCTCCTGCTGGGTGCGCGTGTCGCAAGGTTGGGCGGGGGGCAGCTGGGGTTCGATGGCCATCCCGCGCATCGGCCAGGATGTGATCATCCAGTACGTCAACGCCGACCCGGACCAGCCGATGATCACCGGGCGCACCTATTGCGGTAACCAGTTGCCGCCCTATGACCTGCCCGAGCACAAGACGCGCATGACCATCAAGAGCCAAACCCATAAAGGCGAAGGCTTCAACGAGCTGCGCTTCGAGGATGAACTGGGTCGGCAGGAGGTGTTCATTCATGCCGAGCGGGACCAGAACAACATCGTCAAGCACGACGAAACCACACGCGTGGGTAACGATCGTACCGAACGCGTCGAACGAGACGAGACGATTTCGATCGGTCAGGACCGTCGCGAAGACATCGCCCGTGACGAATCTGTTGGCATCGGCCAGAACCGAGTACACGAAATCGGCAACGACGACAGCCTGAGCATCGGCCGCAACCACAGGATCACCACAGGCAAGGATCGAATCGAACAGGTAGGGAACCACCGGCAGGACATCACCAAGGCAAACCACACGGTAGAAATCGGCGGCCACCGCGAACAGGTCGTTGCCGGTCACAGCACGTTGCAAACGGGCGAAGCCATCCGGCACACCACCAAGGTTTATGACATCCAGGTCAGCGAAAGCCTGACGATCCGCAGCCCCGCGGGGCTTCTGAGGGTCGACGGCGCCGGTATCACGCTGGACGGCCTGGCGCTGGCCTTCAAAGGGCCTGTCAGCCAGCAGGCTACGGGTAGCAATCGCGTCACTTCAACGTCTGGCGTACCAGCGCCGGGCGAACCCATTTGCCTCAGCTGCCTGCTCAAAGCGATCGCCGACGGCCACACCATCATTCGCATGGAAGGAGCAAGCTGATGCCCAGCCCATTTGTCAGAGCAATGGTCGATGTGCTGCGGGCATCCGATCACTATCGCCTCAACGCCATCGTGGAAATGGCCAACTTGACACCCGAGGTGCAGGAACAACTGACCGGGCACTACACCGGCCGCTGCTGGCCACTGCTACAGCAAGCCCAGTTCAGCAACCTGCGGACAGCAGGCCCTTGGTTGTTCGGTTCGCGCCTCGGTTCCGATGTCTCGGCCCAGTACGACTTCCAGTGGCAACTTGAACAAGGTGCTGCTGGCGCCGTGTGCGGCTGGATAGTCAGCGCGCTTCCCGCTGCCCGGCTCGCCGGACACTTGAGCCACGCCAACATCGTCACGGGCACGGACGGCCACTCGTACCTGTTGCGCTTCCACACCGCCGCGGCTCTGCTAGTGCTGGATAGGCACCGTGAGCTGCCTGGGGTAAGCGAATGGCTGGCCCCCATCCATCACTGGTGGGCACCCGTGGCACACCCGAGCAAGCGGTTGTGGATGCAGATATCCGGGGGTGATCAGCCTCACTCCACGCACTGCCCGCCAATCACGTTGAGCGAAGCGTGTTGGGCCGAACTGGCGGGTGACCCGCTGAGCTATCAACTTGCCGAGTTGCTCAAGAACGAGCGGTCCTGCCCGACCTTGCACGCTGCCTGCCACGGCACACGGGTTGGCTTGATTCAGCACTATCTGGATCAGGCGCGCGCGCAAGGCCTGGGGCGTGAAGAAGACCTTATCAGCTATGTGCTGATGCTGGCTCGCGGTGGCGAACAGCTCAGTAGCTCGCCAGCCTGGCAGGAGGCGATTGCCGCCACGCGCGAGCAGCAGACATCCCTGATGGACAACGTGCAGCGCTGCCTGCGCACCAAGGACTGAGGCACAACACAACCATGGACTCACTCAGC
>NZ_JBJJLR010000077.1:0-17849 GCF_046230975.1 Pseudomonas sp. KCJK9058 | reverse complement strand
CTGGGTTTTTAAGAAACCCTAAACTTGGCTCAGCAATCTCAAATGACTATGTGATTTCTCGCATGGCCACTTGTGATGCTGATAATCTTTTTGACTATCAGTCCGTACTCACAAGCACCCACACGAATTGCTTGATTCGATTTGTTAAAGAGCGTTTGGTTAAGAGCTTTTCATCTCAACCGAGGCGCGCATTCTACGCTTTCCTCAGAGCCTGTCAAGCGTTTATTTTGAAGTTTTTTGCGAGAAACTCGTTTAGCTTCAAACACTTGACTCAACACAGTGGCTAGCTTTGCTTCGCTACCGCGTTGGAGTGGTGCGCATTATAGGGAGGCTATCGAGAAGGTCAACCTTTAATTTCAATGATTTGAAATATTTCTGGCAAAGCCGCTTGAGGGCTACCACCCACCCAACCAATTGCGCACTATATTGCTCACCACCTCCCTCGCCAAAGGATTGCCGCACTTAAATGAACACCCAGCCCCGCAGCCTGGCCGCCACCCTCTTCCCGATCGGCCTACTGCTTATCGCCATGGCATCGATTCAGTCCGGCGCCTCTCTGGCCAAAAGCATGTTCCCCATCATCGGCGCACAAGGCACCACCACCCTGCGTCTGATCTTCGCCAGCATCATCATGCTGCTTATATTGCGCCCGTGGCGGGTACGCATGACCGCCAACACGTTGCGCAACGTGGTCATCTACGGCATGGCACTGGGCGGCATGAACTTCCTCTTCTATATGGCCCTGCAAACGGTACCCATCGGTATCGCCGTGGCCCTGGAATTCACCGGCCCGCTGGCCGTGGCGATCTTCTCCTCGCGCCGACCGATCGATTTCCTGTGGATTGCCCTCGCCATCGCTGGGCTGCTGCTGTTGCTGCCAGCAGGTCACAGCGGCCAGGCACTCGACCCAGTGGGCGCCGCCTATGCGCTGGGGGCGGGTGTGTGCTGGGCGCTGTACATTCTGTTCGGGCAACGTGCAGGGGCCGAGCACGGCATCCAGAGCGCGGCCCTGGGGGTGGTAGTCGCCGCCCTGTTCGTCGCCCCCATCGGTATCGCCCACGCCGGTAGCACTCTGCTCACACCTGCCGTGATCCCCATGGCGTTGGCCGTTGCAATACTGTCCACTGCCCTGCCATACAGCCTGGAAATGGTTGCCCTCACGCGAATCCCGGCGCGCACGTTCGGCACCCTGATGAGCATCGAACCGGCATTTGGCGCCTTGTCCGGCCTGCTTTTCCTCGGCGAGGTGCTGACGCTTACTCAATGGCTGGCGATTCTGGCAATCATTACCGCCTCGGTCGGCACCACCCTGTCCATGCGCAAGGCACCCAGCCCGGCCATCGCAGCAGACTGATATGAGAAATATTTTCATTTGAGAAAGGATTAGTGATTGTAGCAGCCCGTCTCGCTGATTAAGCTGTCACAGAATCATCATCTTTACGCTATCTACTGGGCCGAACACGGACGCTGGGGAAGGTTCAGGAAGAACCGAAGCGACAACGACAGGGTCGTGACAACTGATTTGCCCTGCATTTAAGGACAGGAATGAAACGAATTTTTCTCATCCTGGCCATCTTGGCTATTGCTGGATGTGCCGCCACAGCCAAGACCGAGGTCAAAAGGGGCAAGAAGGGCCTGCATATCAATTGCTCCGGCCTTTCTTCCTCGTGGGACAATTGCTACAGCAAGGCCGCAAGCTCTTGCAGCACGCGCGGCTACCGGGTTGTTGCGCGTTCGGGCGATAGCGATGAAGAAGCTGGTGACTACTTGTTCGGCATCAACCCGGCGGGTTACACCAGCCGTAGCATGATCGTCATCTGTAAATAGAGAAAAGGGCAGATCGCAAACTGCCCTTTTCATCTGCGTTACAGCGGTGCAGTACGCACCTCCAACCAAGCTAACGCATCCCCTTGGAGCAAGGGCGCCAGGCGCTCACGTACGCGGGCGTGATAGCCGTTCAGCCACTCCACCTCTTCCTTGGTCAGCAGCTCGGGCAACAGACAGCGGGTGTCGATAGGGCACAGCGTCAAGGTCTCGAATTGCAGGAAGTCACCGAAGGCACTCCTCCCCGCTTCGCGGTTGACCACCAGGTTCTCGATGCGAACGCCCCACTGCCCCGGGCGGTACGTACCCGGCTCGATCGAGCTGATCATGCCCGCTTGCATGGCCGTCTGCGGTGCGGGTGCCGCCTGGTAGGCGATTACTTGAGGCCCCTCGTGCACGTTCATGAAGTAGCCCACCCCGTGGCCGGTACCATGGCCATAGTCGACCTGGTCAGCCCAGATCGGCGCCCGGGCAATGGCGTCGAGCAACGGCGACAGTACCCCTCGCGGGAACGTGGCACGCGACAGCGCAATCATGCCCTTGAGTACACGGGTGCAGTCCTGCTTCTGTGCCTGGCTGGGGTTACCGACCGGCACCATGCGGGTGATGTCGGTAGTGCCGCCCAGGTATTGACCGCCCGAGTCGATCAGCAGCAAGCCATTACCCTCGATGAGCGCATGCGACTGCTCGGTGGCACGGTAGTGTGGCATCGCGCCATTGCCATTGAAGGCGGCAATGGTAGAAAAGCTCAGTGACACGAAATCAGGGCGTCGAGCACGCGCGGCACTCAATTGCTCGTCAACCGTCAGCTCCGTAATGACCTCCCGGCCGAGGTTCGCCTCGAACCAGGCGAAAAACTCGCACAAGGCTGCGCCGTCCTGCTCCATGACCTGGCGAATATGCACCAGGTCGTCGTCACCCTTGCAGGACTTGCTCAGCGTGGTGGGGTTTAGCCCCTCGACAAGAACCACCTCTGCCGCCAGGTTGTCCAGCAGGCCGCAGGTCACCCGGGCCGGGTCCACCAGCAGCCGCGCCCCCGCAGGAACGGTGCCAAGCGCCTTGCCTGCTTCGCTGTAGTCGCGCACCTCGATGCCGTCGACCTCCAGCACATGACGCAGGTGCGCGTCCACCTTGTCCTGGCCCACGAACAGGATGGCCTGCTGCTGATTGATCAGGGCAAAGGCCAGGAAAACCGGATTGTAAGAAACATCGCTGCCGCGCAGGTTGAACAGCCAGGCAATGTCATCCAGGGTTGCGATGAAGTGCCAGTCGGCCCCCTTGGCCAGGATGCCCTGGCGCAATTGCGCGAGCTTTTCCGCCCGGCTCACCGTGGCGTGTGGCGGCAGGTGCTGGTACACCGGGTTGCCTGGCAGCGCCGGGCGCCCGTCCCAGACCTGACCCAGCAGGTCCATGTCAGTCACCAGCTGCGCCCCACGCGCCTTCAGCCGCTCGGCCAGCTGGCGCGCCGAAGCCAGGGCCATGACCGCACCATCCACTGCCACGCGACCGTTGGGCTCGACGTTTTCGCCCAACCATTCCAACGCTCCGGGTTTGCCCGGCAACAGTTTCATCAGTTCGATGCCGCTGCCCTCCAGCTCCTGAGCTGCCTGCTCCCAGTAGCGGCTATCGACCCACAGCCCGGCAAACCCAGGCGTCACCACCAGTGTACCGACCGAGCCCTGGAACCCCGAAAGCCACTGGCGCCCCTGCCAGTAACCGGGCAGGTATTCGGAAAGATGGGGGTCGGCCGAGGGTACCAGCAAGGCATCGATGCCCCCTGCCGCCATGGCTTGGCGCACGTGCACCAGTCGCTGCGGCACACTTTGCTCAAGGGTGGTCTGGACGTTCATGCGCTCTCCTGCGACTTCATAACGGTTGATCCAATAGGCCGATAATGGAACAGCCACCAAGGCGCTGCAATCGCGACGACCAAGATACGGCATGCATTGCCCACCACGCCCTGTGCCAATAGGACACTTCCTACAACAGGACCAGGACCACCGATCAAGTTCCCCTGAACTTCCCCAAGACACCGACTTCACACACAGTACACTCATTGCACACAGGCAAATGACCATGCCCAGTGCCATCGAACCGAAAGCCGGCGTGGTGTTGCTTGACACCCGCGACCACACGCCCGAACACGAGCACGGCGTTCATCTAAAGCTTGTCGAAGGCCTGGCACGTTTGCTGGGCTGCTCACCTATACAGCCCACGCAGCAGCCAGACGCCGCCGATGCCTACTATTATGTGCCAACCGAGACCCTGATCGACCCCAGGCGATATGCCGCCTTGGGTATTTGCAGCGAACAGGACCTGTTTGGCGGCATGGTGCCGCACCCCTACATGGCAACCAAGGCGATCTCTCACCCGTTACCCGCCGAGGCCAGCTTCCCGCCGGGCTGGACCGACGACTTTGCCCGACAGGCCAGCGATGCCCTGCTGCGCGGCTACACCGTGTTCAGCAAAGCCGACGCTCGCACTGCCGCACAGTTGCTGCTGCTCGACGGCCCGCTGAGGGTCAAACCGGTACTGGCCTGCGCAGGACGTGGGCAACAGGTCATCACCACTGCAGGCGCCCTGGAGCCTCTGCTGGCCGGTATGGATGACCAAACGTTGGCGCTGTGGGGCCTGGTGCTCGAAGAAGACCTGAGCCAGGTGCAAACCTTCAGCGTCGGCCAGGTGCGCGTCGCCGGCTTGACCTGCAGCTACTACGGCACCCAGCAATTGACACGTGACCATCAGGGTACCGAGGTCTACGGCGGTTCTGACCTGGTGGTGGTACGTGGCGACTATCAGGCGTTGCTACAGCTCCCACTGGACGACCACCTGCGCCTTGCCATCAACCAGGCCATGGTTTACGAACAAGCCGCCGAGCAGCACTTCCCGGGCTTTGTCGCTTCACGTCGCAACTACGACATCGCCCGCGGCATCAGCCCTTCGGGCCACCTGTGCAGCGGGGTGCTCGAACAATCCTGGCGCCTGGGTGGTGCCAGCAGTGCCGAACTGTTGGCCCTGCAGGCGTTTGCCGATGACCCTGCATTGCAACGGGTACGTGCCTCCACCCACGAAGTATTCGGCAACCCCGACCTGCCCACTGACGCCACCCTCTTTTACCAAGGAAACGACAGTGAACTCGGACAACTCAGTAAATTTGCGCGGATTCGCGAACATGGCCATTCAGAGTGAAACCGTTGAACTGCAGGTCGAGAATGACCGCATCGCCGGCACCTTGGTCAGCCCGGGTACCAAAATGCCGGGCATTCTCTTCGTACACGGCTGGGGCGGCAGCCAGCAACGTGACCTGGCCCGCGCCCGGCATATCACCGGGCTGGGATGCGTGTGCATGACCTTCGACCTGCGCGGTCACGAAAAGACCGAAAGCCAGCGCCTCACGGTCACCCGTGAACAAAACCTGCAGGACTTGCTGGTGGCTTACGATCGACTGGTCAGCCACCCGGCTGTCGACAGCAGCGCCATCGCCATTATCGGCAGCAGCTATGGCGGTTACCTGGCGACTCTGCTGACCCGCCAACGGCCAGTCAGATGGCTGGCCCTGCGGGTACCTGCCATGTACTGGGATGACGAATGGGGCACCCCGAAGCAAACCCTTGACCGTCAACGCCTGAATGCCTATCGCCAGCGCCACCTGGGCCCGGCCGACAACCGCGCGCTGGCCGCGTGCGCCGAATTCGGCGGGGATGTGCTGCTGGTGGAGTCAGAGCAGGATGACTACGTGCCGCACAGTACCTTGATGAACTACCGCTCGGCGTTCGTCAACGCCCACTCGCTCACCCATCGCATCGTCGACGGCGCCGACCACGCACTGTCCAGCGAAGAGAGCCAGAAAGCGTACAGCTCGCTCCTGGCGGCATGGGTCAGCGAGATGGTCATAGGTGCCCGCCTAGATCGCTACCCGCACTACGCACCTTGGTATGCCTGAGGACCGCCCACCTGGCAATGCAGGACGCCATCGTCGCCGCGCACCAGGCTGCGCAGGGCCTGGTAGGCGGCGAAGTTGACGCCGCGTGCCTGATGCTGGCCCAGCAGGTCAAGAAAGGATTCCTCGATGAAGTGCACGGCCGCCGCCGCCCAGGCCTGGCGTGACTGCCATTGCAAGTACTGCAACACCCGGCTGCCATCGTCGCTGGCCTGGATGCTCACACCCTGCAGCCCTTCGCAACGCGCAGCCAACGCTTCACTACGGGCCACCAGGGCCTGAGCCAACGCTTGCTGGCACATACTGGGCACTTCGTATTCGATCATCTGGGTAAACCACAAGGCATGAGGTGATGCCAACATCGACAGTCTCCTGGCTACGTACGCATGCAGCGCGATGCCGAGCAGGGTAAAACCTCAAGCAAAGTCAAGGTCAAGTGGTTTCTATAGAGCCTCGCCGGATACCGCAAACCGCCGCCGATATTCACTCGGGGTAAGGCCAGTGACACGCTGGAAGACCTTGCGAAACGCGCCCGGATCCTGATAGCCGACACCCCACGCGATCTGTTCGACGTTGCGCCGGGTAAACTCCAGCAAGCGGCATGCACGCCCCACCCTCACCTGCTGGCAATACTCGGTCGGGCGCAGCCCGGTAGCGGCACGAAAGCGCCGCAAGAAAGTGCGCGCCTCCAGCCCCGCGCAGGCCGCCATCGTGGCCAGGTCAGCATCCTGCCCGCCATTGCCCTGCAACCAGTGCTGCACCTTCAACACGGCCTCGTCGCCGTGATCCAGGCGCGGGTTGAACACAGCGCCGGGCAGCGGCGCCGCGACCGGATCGACGGCCAGATAGCGGGCGGTCTCCTGAGCCACCGTCGTCCCCAAAAAGCGCTCCAGCAGGCGCAAGCCGAGGTCCGTCCAGGCCATCAACCCTGCCGAGGTCACGATGTCGCCGTCATCCAGCAACGGCTGCTGAGCCTCTACCCGCACCCTGGGGAAGCGCTGGGCAAGCGCATGCACATAATTCCAGTGCGTGCAGGCCGGGCGCCCGTCGAGCAAACCGCTGGCGGCAATGAAAAATACACCGATGCATACCGACGCCAGCACCGTACCACGCCCGTGCAGCAGGCACAGCGGCGCGCGATGACGTTCGAGCAACTCGGCTTGCGGAGCTGACTCCAGGCTTGGCGGAATGATCAGGACCCGCAGGCCCGGTACGGTGACAGCTGAGTTATCCGACGCAGGCAACAACTGCCCCGTCTCATCTGCCTGCCAGCAACTGACGCGAATGTGCGGCAGCTCGACGGCCCCCAGTTCGGCCGCAACCCGGTTGGCCACCAGGAACAGGTCGGCCAGGCCATGCACAGCGGCGCGCTGCACGCCGGGGTATAGCAGCAAGCCGATATCCAGGTTAGCGCCGGTGTCAGTTTTTGCCCGCATAGTGTCGTTCGCGCCAATCCTCAGGTGAGTGAACACAGCCTATAACTAACGTCTCTCGACGACTACTGCCACAGGAGGCAGCATGAGCAAGCAAGCACTGATCATCATCGACATCCAGAACGACTACTTCCCGGGCGGCAAGTGGCCCCTCGATGGCGCCGACCAGGCGGCCGACAACGCCGCCCGCCTGCTGGCGGCCGCACGCCAGCGCGGCGACCTGGTGGTCCATGTGCGGCATGAGTTCGACACTGCCGATGCACCCTTCTTTGCCCCCGGCTCGCAGGGTGCGGCCATCCACGCCAAGGTCGAGCCATTGCCGAGCGAGCCGGTGGTGCTCAAGCACAAGGTCAACGCCTTCCTCGGTACCGATCTTGAGCACACGCTGGACCGGCATGGCGTCGAGGCGCTGACCATCGTCGGCAGCATGAGCCACATGTGCATTGACGCCGCCACCCGGGCTGCAGCCGATCTGGGCTATCAAGTGACTGTGGCGCACGATGCCTGCGCGACCCTGCCCCTGGCGTTCGACGGCAAGCAGGTGCCGGCGGCTCATGTGCACGATTCGGCGATGGCGGCGTTGGCGTTTGCCTATGCCAATGTGGTGAAGACCGACGAGCTGCTGAAAAACTGATCGGCTTGAGACCTTTGGGGCTGCACAGCAGCCCCAAAGCCTGCAGGCTCAAATCGCCACATTGCGCACAAACCGAACAGCCACCACGCCATCGTTACGGTAGGCATACCGGCAGTTACTGGGGAACACATGGAACTGCCCCACCTGCAAGCGATGCTCGACCTCTTCGATGATCAGCGTCAGCTGCCCATCAATCACATAAATCTGCTCGCTCCAGCCTTCGGCATCGGCCTCACTGTGATAGCACTCCCCCGGTGCCAGGGTCCATTCCCAAAGTTCCACCTCGCGCCTTGCCGGGCTGGTGCCCAGCAACACCGCTCGGCTCTGCGGGTGTTCGCCAGCCCACGCCAGCTCTTCAATGCGCCCGGGGTCGCGCAGGTCTGGCGCCTGGATCAGGGTACTGAAAGCCACGCCCAAGGCTTCGGCAATCAGGTCCAATGTGGTCAGGCTGACATTCTTCTCGCCCGCCTCGATCGCGACCAGCATGCGCCGGCTGACCCCTGAACGCTCGGCCAGCGCCGCCTGACTCAAGCCGGCGGCGTTGCGCAGACTGCGCACATTGAGGCTGACATGTTGCAGCACCGATGCCCGGTGCGAAGAATCCTTGTGCACTATATTGCTCACTGGTCAAGATTGCGCAGTATACTGCCCACTTTTGCGGCGATTGTGCGCCGCCCTTTCCGAGTGTGCAAGACCATGAATCAGCCCAGCAGCAAGCCTACCCCTGCCGTCACCTTCCGCCTGAGCAAGGCCGAACTGGTGCTGGTATTCATCACCATGTTGTGGGGCGGCACTTTCCTGTTGGTGCATAACGTAATGACCGTCAGCGGCCCGATGTTCTTCGTCGGCCTGCGTTTTGCGGCAGCCGCGCTGTTCGTTGGTGTGGTCTCGGCGCGAGCGCTGCCCGGCCTGACCTTCACCGAACTGAAGGCCGGCATGCTGATCGGCGTGTCGATCATGCTCGGCTATGGCCTGCAGACCATGGGCCTGCAAACCATCAGCAGCAGCCAGTCAGCGTTCATCACTGCGCTGTACGTCCCGTTCGTGCCGCTGCTGCAGTGGCTGGTGCTGGGGCGGCGGCCTGGCCTGATGCCCAGCATGGGTATCTGCCTGGCATTCATCGGCCTGATGCTGCTGGCCGGGCCGGAAGGCGGCAGCCTGCGTTTCAGCGAGGGCGAACTGGTCACCCTGATCAGCGCCGTGGCCATCGCCGGTGAAATCATTCTGATCAGCCGCTACGCCGGTCAGGTCGATGTGCGCCGGGTTACGGTGGTACAACTTGCGACCGCATCGCTGCTGGCGTTTCTCATGATCGTGCCGACCCAGGAGCGCCTCCCCGACTTCTCCTGGCTGTTGCTTGCCAGCGCAGTGGGCCTGGGCGCAATGAGTGCGGTGATCCAAGTGGCGATGAACTGGGCACAGAAGTCGGTCTCGCCTACCCGCGCCACACTCATCTATGCCGGTGAACCGGTGTGGGCAGGCATCGTCGGGCGTCTGGCTGGCGAGCGCCTGCCTGGCGTGGCGCTGCTCGGCGGCCTGCTGATCGTGGTTGCCGTGGTGGTCAGTGAACTCAAGGTGCGACGCCCTCGCGAAACCGTCGAAACACGCGATGTGCAGAACCCAGGCGAACGCCAGGCGGGGCTGTAAAACAGTCAACAGCGGCTATTCTTTGTAAAAAACTGTTATAAAAAAACCGCTTGTCACAGCCGGTTTGTAGGATTCTGCGACAGCTTGCGTGTTGGTGATAAACACCTCGGCACGTATGATTCTTTGCAAACTTCTCCAGAATAGGCCGCTATGTCCTTGATAGTGCTATTGCTTCTGCCGTTCGTGGGCAGTTGCCTGGCAGCTGTGCTGCCGCACAACGCACGTAACGCCGAGTCCATTCTTGCCGGGCTCGTAGCCCTGGTCGGCACCGTCCAGGTAGCACTTCTGTACCCTCAGATTGCCCATGGTGGCGTCATTCGCGAAGAGTTCCTGTGGCTACCCAGCCTGGGGCTGAACCTGGTGTTGCGCATGGACGGCTTTGCCTGGCTGTTCTCGTTGCTGGTACTGGGCATTGGCACGCTGGTATCGCTGTATGCGCGCTACTACATGTCACCGCAAGACCCGGTCCCACGCTTCTTCGCGTTCTTCCTGGCCTTCATGGGCGCCATGCTCGGCCTGGTCATCTCCGGCAACCTGATCCAACTGGTGTTCTTCTGGGAACTGACCAGCCTGTTCTCCTTCCTGCTGATCGGCTACTGGCACCACCGCGCCGACGCCCGTCGCGGCGCCTACATGGCGCTGATGGTAACCGGTGCAGGCGGCTTGTGTCTGTTGGTAGGGGCCCTGCTGCTCGGCCATGTGGTCGGCAGCTATGACCTGGACAAGGTCCTGGCTGCCGGGCATACCATCCGCCAGCATGCGCTTTACCCGGTGCTGCTGCCCCTGATACTCATCGGCGCCCTGACCAAGAGCGCACAGTTTCCCTTCCAGTTCTGGCTGCCCCACGCCATGGCAGCGCCCACACCGGTGTCGGCCTATTTGCACTCTGCAACCATGGTCAAGGCCGGGGTGTTCCTGCTGGCACGCCTGTGGCCGGTACTTTCCGGTAGCGAGGAGTGGTTCTGGATCGTCGGCGGTGCCGGCGCCCTCACCCTGCTGCTTGGCGCTTTCGCCGCCATGTTCCAAAATGACCTCAAGGGCCTGCTGGCCTACTCGACCATCAGCCACCTGGGCCTGATTACCCTGCTGCTGGGCCTTAACAGCCCGCTGGCTGCCGTCGCCGCGGTATTCCACATTCTCAACCATGCCACCTTCAAGGCCTCGCTGTTCATGGCCGCCGGCATCATCGACCACGAGAGCGGCACCCGTGACATTCGCCGCCTCAGCGGCCTGATCCGCCTGGTGCCCTACACCGCGACCCTGGCCATGGTCGCCAGCGCCTCGATGGCCGGCGTGCCGCTGATGAACGGCTTCCTGTCGAAGGAAATGTTCTTTGCCGAAACGGTATTCATCAGTTCCACCGCCTGGGTCGAGGCCACGCTGCCGGTGATCGCCACCCTGGCCGGCACCTTCAGCGTGGCGTATGCCCTGCGCTTTACCGTCGATGTGTTCTTCGGGCCGACGGCCCAGGACCTGCCCCATACCCCGCACGAGCCGCCACGCTGGATGCGTGCTCCGGTGGAGCTGCTGGTGCTCACGTGCCTGGTCGTGGGCATCTTCCCCACCCAGTCGGTCGGCCCCCTGTTGGCCGCTGCGGCCCTGCCGGTGGTTGGCGGCACCCTGCCAGAATACAGCCTGGCCATCTGGCATGGCTGGAACGCGCCGATGATCATGAGCCTGGTCGCCATGAGCGGCGGCATCGTTCTGTACCTGTTGCTGCGCAAACAACTGCGCCTGGGTCGCTTCCCCTACCCGCCCGTGATCGAGCGCTTCAATGGCAAGCGGTTGTTCGAGCACGGCCAGGTTCACCTGATGTTGCTGGCGCGTCGCATCGAACGCCTGTTCACCACCCGGCGGCTGCAGTCGCAGCTATTCATGCTGGTATTCGCCGCGTTCCTCGCGGGCCTCACGCCGATGCTCCATAGCGGCCTGAGCTGGGGTGATCGCCCGAAGATTCCGGGTTCCGGTGTATTCGTCGCCCTGTGGCTGATCGCCATCGCCTGCGCCATCGGCGCCGCCTACCAGGCCAAGTACCACCGTCTGGCGGCACTGATCATGGTCAGCGTCTGCGGCCTGATGACCTGCATCACCTTCGTCTGGTTCTCTGCGCCCGACCTGGCACTGACCCAGTTGGTGGTGGAAGTGGTCACCACTGTACTGATCCTGCTCGGCCTGCGCTGGCTACCACGGCGTATCGAAGGCGTGTCGCCGCTGCCGGGTAGCCTGGAGCGCGCGCGCATGCGCCGCCTGCGCGACTTGCTGCTGGCCGTGCTGGTGGGTGGCGGCATGGCCGTGCTGTCGTACGCCATGCTGACCCGGCCCACGCCCAACGACATTTCCTCGTTCTATTTGAGCCGTGCGTTGCCTCAGGGCGGCGGCACCAATGTGGTCAATGTCATGCTGGTCGACTTCCGCGGCTTCGATACCCTCGGTGAAATCACCGTGTTGGTGGCTGTGGCGCTGACGGTGTTCGCCCTGCTACGGCGCTTCCGTCCTCCGAAAGAGAGCATGCAGCTGCCGGCGCAACAACGCCAGCTGGCGCCGGACGTAGTCACCGACCTGATCAACCCGCGGCATGCCACCGATACCGCGCTAGGCTTCATGATGGTACCGGCAGCGCTGGTGCGCCTGCTGCTGCCGATCGCCTTGCTGGTGTCGATGTACCTGTTCATGCGCGGACACAACCAGCCCGGTGGCGGCTTTGTCGCTGGCTTGGTCATGTCGGTGGCGTTCATCCTCCAGTACATGGTGGCCGGCACCCAGTGGGTCGAAGCGCAGATGAGCCTGCGGCCGCTGCGCTGGATGGGTACCGGGCTGCTGTGCGCGACCCTGACCGGGGTCGGCGCCATGCTGCTGGGTTACCCGTTCCTCACCACCCATACCGCCCACTTGCACCTGCCATTGCTGGGTGATGTGCACGTGGCCAGCGCGCTGTTCTTCGATATTGGCGTATTCACCGTCGTGGTCGGCTCGACCCTGCTGATCCTCACAGCCCTGGCGCACCAGTCGGTGCGCGCCTACCGCCCGGGCAACCCGGCAAAAACCAGCCAAGCAGGAGCCGCCTGATGGAAGAAGTGATTGCAGTCGCCATCGGCGTGCTGGCTGCCTCCGGAGTGTGGCTGATCCTGCGCCCGCGTACCTACCAGGTGATCATGGGCCTGTGCCTGCTTTCTTACGGGGTCAACCTGTTCATCTTCAGCATGGGCAGCCTGTTCATCGGCAAGGAGCCAATCATCAAGGATGGCGTTACCCAGGACCTGTTGCATTACACCGACCCGCTGCCACAGGCACTGGTGCTCACCGCCATCGTCATCAGTTTCGCCATGACCGCGCTGTTCCTGGTAGTGCTGCTGGCCTCGCGAGGCCTGACCGGTACCGACCACGTGGATGGCCGGGAGCGTGACGAATGAGTGATATCAGTCAACTGATTATCGCCCCCATCCTGCTGCCGCTGATCACGGCGGCGATGATGTTGCTGCTGGGTGAAAAGCACAGGCACATAAAAGCCAGGCTGAACCTGCTGTCTACCTTCTCCGGCCTGGTGATCGCGGTCTGTCTGCTGCTGTGGGTGCGCACCCAGGGCCAGGCAGCGTCGATCGGCGTGTACCTGCCGGGCAACTGGCCGGCGCCATTCGGCATCGTGCTGGTGGTGGACCACCTGTCCGCGCTCTTGCTGACCCTGACCGGGGTCATCGGTTTCAGCGCGCTGCTATTTGCCCGTGCCCGCTGGGACGGTGCAGGGGCCAGCTTCCATGCGCTGTTCCAGATCCAGCTGATGGGGCTGTACGGCGCCTTCCTCACCGCCGACCTGTTCAACCTGTTCGTCTTCTTCGAAGTGCTGCTGGCCGCCTCCTATGGCCTGCTGCTGCATGGTTCGGGGCGTGCGCGGGTGCGCGCCGGCTTGCACTACATCGCTATCAACCTGTTCGCCTCGTCGCTGTTCCTGATCGGCGCAGCGATGCTGTATGGCGTGACCGGCACCCTGAACATGGCGGACCTGGCGCTGAAGATTCCACTGGTACCGGAGGCCGACCGTGGCCTGCTGCATGCCGGCGCGGCAATCCTGGCCATGGCCTTCCTGGTCAAGGCCGGTATCTGGCCGCTGAACTTCTGGCTGGTGCCAGCTTACGCGTCTGCCAGCGCGCCGGTGGCTGCACTGTTCGCCATCATGACCAAAGTCGGCCTGTACGCCGTGCTGCGCCTGTGGACGTTACTGTTCTCCGGGCAGGCCGGGGCCTCGGCGCATTTCGGCGGCGAATGGCTGGTTTACGGCGGCCTGGTTACCCTGGCGGTGGCAGCGGTATCAATCCTGGCGGCACAGCGCCTGGAGCGTATGGCGGCACTCAGTATCCTGGTCTCGGCCGGCACGCTGCTGGGTGCGGTGGGTTTTGCCCAGGCGGCTTTGACCGGCGCGGCGCTGTTCTATCTGGTCAACTCGACCCTTGCGCTATGCGCACTGTTCCTGCTCGCCGAACTGGTCGAACGCTCGCGCTCGGCCAATGAAGCGCCGCTGGACGACGAAGAAGACGCCATGCCGCCGCCACTGGAATCGCTGCACCCGCCCAAGGGCATCAACCTCGACGATGAACAGCAGGTGGTAATCGGCCAGATCATCCCGTGGACCATGGCCTTCCTCGGCCTCAGCTTCATCGCCTGTGCGCTACTGATCATCGGCATGCCGCCGCTGTCGGGCTTTGTTGGCAAGCTCAACCTGATCAGTGCGCTGTTCAATCCACTGGGCCTCGGCGTACCGGCCGAGCAGCCCCTGAGTGCCGCCGGCTGGGGCCTGGTGGCGTTGCTGATCCTGTCCGGCATGGCCTCGCTGATCGCCTTCGGCCGCGTCGGCATCCAGCGTTTCTGGAAGCCCGAAGAGCGTCCGTCCCCGGTCCTGCGGCGCTATGAATGCCTGCCCATTGTCATCTTGCTCGGCCTGTGCCTCATCCTCAGCTTCAAGGCCGAGCCGTTGCTGCGCTACACCCAGGACACTGCCGCCAGCCTGCAGGCCCCCGATGCCTATATCGACGCCGTGATGGCCGCCCGGCCGATTCCTGGCCCCACCTCGCGCGACGTACAGGTGCAGCCATGAACCGACTGTTCCCCGCCCCACTGCTATCGGTCTCGCTGTTCGGCCTGTGGCTGCTGCTGAACCTCTCGGTCAGCCCTGGCAACCTGCTGCTGGGCGCCGCACTTGGCATACTGGCGCCACTGTTGATGGCGCCCCTGCGTCCGCAGCATGCACACGTACGGCGCCCCCTGGTCATCGCCCGCCTGATCGTCCGGGTCGGCATCGATGTGATCGCCTCCAACCTGCTGGTGGCCCGCGGTGTGCTGCGGGCCGGCAAGCAGCCGCCACGCTCTGCGTTCGTTCACATACCACTGGCATTGCGTGACCCCCACGGCCTTGCAGCGCTGTCGATGATCACCACGGTGGTGCCTGGCACCGTCTGGTCCGAACTGGCACTGGACCGCAGTGTGCTGTTGCTGCATGTGTTTGAGCTGGACGATGAAGCGGCCTTCATACAGCACTTCAAGGACACTTACGAACGCCCGCTTATGGAGATTTTCCAATGACAGGCCTGCTCGCCAATGCCGTCCTCGCCAGCCTGTTCATCTTCGCCCTGGCCATGGGCCTGGCGCTGATCCGGCTGTTCCGTGGCCCGTCCGCCCAAGACCGCGTGCTGGCCCTGGACTACCTGTACATCCTGGCCATGCTCACCATGTTGGTGCTGGGTATCCGTTATGCCAGTGACACCTACTTCGAAGGTGCCCTGCTGATTGCACTGTTTGGTTTCGTCGGCTCGTTTGCCTTGGCCAAGTTTCTGCTGCGCGGTGAGGTGATCGAATGACTGAAGCCCTGGTACTGCCATTCTGGCTGGAGTTGGTCACCGCCGCGCTACTGCTTACCGGCAGCCTGTTCGCCCTGATCGGTGCTATAGGCCTGGTACGCCTGAAAGACTACTTCCAGCGCATGCACCCGCCAGCGCTGGCCTCGACCCTTGGTGCCTGGTGCGTTGCACTGGCCTCGATCATCTACTTTTCGTGGCTCAAGGGCACCCCTGTGCTACACGCGTGGCTGATTCCGATCCTACTGTCGATCACTGTGCCGATTACCACGCTGTTGCTGGCGCGGGCGGCACTGTTTCGCAAACGCATGTCCAAAGAGCCGGTGCCTGAAGAGGTCAGCAGCGGCCGAGACCGTGGCAATTGAAGGTTTGCCGTCTCAACCTTGGCTGAGGCGCTGCAACTCTCGCCGGACCATGGCGGCATATGGCGGCGGGCTGAGGCGATAGAGCTCAGCCGCCACCCAAGTCAACCAGGCGCCTTGCAGCTTTTCACGTCCGGCCAGCAAACGTTCTGCCTCAGCCACGGCATCTGCCTGGTGCTGCCGATGAAACTCGGCCCGCGAGGCTGGTGCGTCGTCACTGTCGATCATTCACTGGCCTTGAAGGTGGTCAGTTCACCCTTGCGCCATTTGGCGACCTTGCCAGTCACTGCTTTAAGCAACTTGCCCAGGCCTTCCTGCACTTGCTGCTGCGCGGCGAATACCAGCATCACGCCATGGCCTTCACGAAACACGATGCCCTCGCCTTCCGGCACAGAAACGAACGCGTAGTCGCCCACGCCATACACATTCAACTTGATTTCGCGAAAGCGCATTTCCAGCTTGCCACCTTCGCGGCTGGGCAATACGGCAGCACGAAAGTGGTCGCCGACTTTCAGTTCAAGGCGCTGCTTGTCATCGACCACCAGTGCACTCTCGGTGTCGATTTCGGCCATGTACAGGCCTTCAGGACTCTGTTCGGTGACATAGATGAAGCGGCCCTGAAACAGTTGGGCCAATTTACCGCGCAAGTCGCCCAGGGCGAACAACGCATGCGTATCAAGTGTGCTGACTGCCAATGAAGTAATCCTCAACCGGTTACAACCCGCCCTCACCCAAGCTCGGGGAGGCACGGCCATTTCTTATCGATAGGCAAAAAGAGTAATAAAGCGATATGCGAAATGTCTGTGCTCGCTGACGATGCAGCGTGCAGGAATCTTTACTCTGGTTTGCCAGACTCGCCCTCAACCGAAGGCGTTTGGCTCATTCCCGGCTTGGGAAGCGTGATGCCTGAAATCACTCGCCAGAAATCGCAACCAATGGCGTGAGCCTGCAAGAAGACAAGCCCTGGCATCCATGTGCGCATTACTGTAGGACAAATATGCCCGAAAACACCGAAACCCGTCGAGAGGCAATAAACATTTTCAGGCAGCCAGCCCTTTCTTCAGTTGCAGTTGCCAGGCAGCCTGACACTCAAGCGCTTCTTCGCGCGTGGCGAAGGCGGTGCCGCGGCGCTCGCCATTTACCAGCACGACCCAGCAAATGCGCTTGCCCAGGGCCTGCAAGGTGGCCGGCACACCCGACCCTATCATCACAGCCACATCGACTCGGCTATTCATCATTCCCTCCGGAATTTAATTAGCACCCTAACGATAAAGCCATGATACGCCCGACAGTGGCGCGGAAACAGCGCATCCCGGTACATCAGTGTTTCGTAAGGCGTAACAAAAACGGTATCGACGAGAAACGCAAAAAGCCCCAGGAATTGCTTCGAGGGGCTTGCACCACGCGCGGGTTTATACCTGACGCTGGTGGCGGTCGAGCTGCTCGTGGCGCTCCTGGGCTTCGATGCAGTACTTGGTGGTCGGGCTGATCAGCAAGCGCTTCAGGCCGATAGGCTCACCACTGTCATCGCACCAGCCGAAGCTTTCGTCGGCAATACGGTCCAGGGCCATTTCCAGCTGTGGCAGCAGGCGCTGGTCGCGGTCGATGGCATTTACCAGCCAGCTACGTTCTTCTTCGACCGAAGCCACGTCGGCGGGGTCTGACGGGGTGTCCAGGCCTTCGATGGTGGTGCGGCTGAGTTCGATGCGTTCATGGGTTTCGACTTTCATCGCCTGCAGCAGCTCAGTAAAGAAGGCAAGCTGGTCGGCGTTCATGTAGTCATCGGCCGACATGGCCAGCAACTGTTCCTTGGTCATCGATTTCTCTATGAAAAAATGTGCATTTGGGCGATTCATGTGCCGTCGATGCCTATGCATCGCCAGCGGAATTCTTCAAGCGCCAACCGGCACTCTTTTACAGGGGGCGGCAGTCTAAGGCGCCACGCCGCGTGGAGCAACTGCAAATGGGTGCGAATTTGCTTCCACTGCTCACAATCCGCTGGTCGGCACCCCAGCTCAGCTGCAGGGCCAGTAGTAAACTGAGATTCTGGCAGTGCCCATCCACCTGCTGTTGCTGTTGCTGTTGCCGTTGCTGTTGCTGTTGCTGTTGCTGTTGCTGTTGCCGTTGCCGTTGCTGTTGCTGTTGCCGTTGATCTTGATCTTGATC
>NZ_JBJJLR010000076.1:0-18337 GCF_046230975.1 Pseudomonas sp. KCJK9058 | reverse complement strand
GATATTGAGGGAGGCAGCGAGGTGCCTGGCCGCAGCGCTTTGGCACCTCCCGGCCCCACCGCAGATAAAGCCATAACCCTTAATGCCAAAAAAGGGATCCGCCCCCATGCCTTTGCGACAACTTTCCATCCAGTGGAAGATCACCCTGCTCGCCGGTCTCTGTCTGGCCGCTATCGTCACCTTGCTCGTCGGCCTGTCGCTGTACCGCATGGATCACAGTTCGGACCTGGTCAAGGCCAGCAGCATGCACATGCTGACCGAGGCGGCGCAGTCGCGTATCGAGTCACAAGGTGAAGTGCAAGCGCTGAACATTCGCCGCCAGTTCATGGATGCCTACCAGTACGGCGCCGGCTTCGCCCGTCAGGTGCTGTTCCTGCGCGAGCAGGCCGAAAAGCGCTTTCTCGATGCCTTCGACCTGCGCGAGGACATGACCCGCCAGGTACGCGCCGCACTGCAAGCCAACCCCGACCTGCTCGGCCTGTCACTGGTGTTCGAGCCCAATGCCCTGGACAACAAGGACAGCCTGTTTGCCGGCAAGGCAGCATTGGGCAGCAACGAAACCGGGCGCTTTGCCCTGTACTGGTCGCAGCCACGCGCCGGCCAGTTGACCTCGATGGCCCTGCCCGAACATGACATGGCCAACACCGAGATCGGCCCCAGCGGCCAGCCGGCCAACACCTGGTGGGTATGCCCACGCACCTCCGGCAAGGTGTGCGTGGTAGAGCCGTACTTCTACGACATCGATGGCCAGCAGGTGCTGATGACCAGCATCGTGTTCCCGCTGGCGGTCAACGGCAAGATCATTGCCACCCTGTCCATCGACATCAACCTCAATAGCCTGCAGGCGCTGAGCCAGGAGGCCAGCCGCAGCCTCTACGAAGGCCGCACCACGGTCGGCATTCTGACCCCGGTCGGCCTGCTGGCCGGCTACAGCGCCGATGCCAGCAAGCTGGCCCAGCGCTTTGACCAGGTAGACCCGGTCAAAGGCGCCGAGCTGGTGCGCAAGCTGGCCGATGGCAAGCTGACCATCCTCCACGACCGGCAGCGCTTGAAGGTGCTGGCGGCATTCCGGCCAATCCCGGACGCCCAGCCCTGGGGCGTGTTGCTGGATGTGCCGGAAAACGCCCTGACCGGGCCGGCCGAAACCCTGAAGCAGGAACTTGACGCGCTCAATACCAGCGGCACCTTGCTGGAACTGAGCCTGGGCCTGGCCGCCGCCATTGTCGGCCTGCTGCTGGTATGGCTGATGGCCCGCGGCGTTACCCGGCCGATCCTCGGCGTGGCCGCCATGCTCAAGGACATTGCCAGCGGCGAAGGCGACCTGACCCGTCGCCTGACCTACCAGAAACAGGACGAACTGGGCGAACTGGCCGGCTGGTTCAACCGCTTCCTCGACAAGTTGCAGCCAACCATCGCCGAGGTCAAACGCTCGGTGCAGGCCGCCCGAGGCACGGCCGACCAGTCCTCGGCGATTGCCACTGAAACCAGCGCCGGCATGGAGCAGCAGTACCGCCAGGTCGACCAGGTAGCCACCGCCTCCCATGAAATGAGCGCCACCGCCCAGGACGTTGCCCGCAGCGCCGCCCAGGCTGCGCAGGCGGCGCGCGATGCCGACCAGGCCACCCGCGAGGGCTTGGCGGTAATCGACCGCACCACCAGCAGCATCGGTGCCCTGGCCGCCAACATGAGCGACACCATGGCCGAAATAGAAGGCCTGGCGCAGAACAGCGAGAAGATCGGCTCGGTACTGGAAGTGATCCGCTCGATCGCCGAACAGACCAACCTGCTGGCACTCAACGCTGCCATCGAAGCTGCCCGCGCCGGAGAGGCCGGCCGTGGCTTTGCCGTGGTCGCCGATGAGGTGCGCAACCTTGCCCAGCGCACTCAGGAGTCGGTGGAAGAAACCCGTCAGGTCATCGAAGCCCTGCAGAACGGCACCCGCGAAGTGGTCGGCGCCATGGACCACAGCCACCGCCAGGCCCAAGGTGGCGTGGAGCAGGTCGGCCAAGCCGTCACGGCATTGCAGCGCATTGGCCAGGCGGTGACGGTTATCACCGACATGAACCTGCAGATCGCCTCTGCCGCCGAGGAGCAAAGTGCGGTAGCCGAGGAAATCAACAGCAACGTGGCGACCATTCGTGATGTCACTGAATCCCTGTCTGGCCAGGCCAACGAGTCGGCGCGGGTCAGCCAGTCGCTGAACAGCCTGGCCAACCAGCAGCAAGCGCTGATGGACCAGTTCCGCGTCTGAAGCGAACGGGGCCACGCCAGTGGCCCTGAAACTGACAAAACCTCGTCGTCTACACTTGCCCCCACCGCCAAGGCATGGCGAACGACGAGGTTCACATGAAGAGCATTTCAACGCTGCTGGCCGGGCTGCTGTTGACGTTGGGCCTGGCCAGCACGGACAGCGCCGCATCGGCAGAACAACCTGCGCCTATCCATTTTGGTGCCATCGGCTGGGAAAGCGGCGCCCTCACCACCGAGATCCTGCGCCTGATCGTGGAGCGCGGCTACGGCTACCGCACCGACAGCCTTCCTGGCAGCACGGTCAGCATGGAGGTGGCCCTGGCGCGCAATGACCTGCAAGTGATCGCCGAGGAATGGGCCGGGCGCAGCCCTGCCTGGGTCAAGGCCGAACAGGCCGGCCAGGTGTTCGCACTGGGCGATACGGTCAAAAATGCAGAGGAAGGTTGGTGGGTACCGGCCTATGTGATCGAGGGCGATGCCGCACGCAACCTGAAACCCGTGGCGCCTGAGCTGCACAGTGTCGAGGACCTCAAACGTTACCCGCAGGTATTTTCTGACCCCGAATCGCCCGGTAAAGGGCGTTTTCTCAACAGCCCAAGCGGCTGGACGTCTGAAACCGTCAACAGCCAAAAGCTCAAGGCCTATGGCCTGGATGGCCTCTACAACAACTTCCGCAGTGGCTCCGGCGCCGCGATGGACGCCGAGATCGGTTCGGCAATCCGGCGCGGCAAACCTGTGCTGTTCTACTACTGGAACCCGACCCCGCTGATGGGGCGCTACAAGCTCATCCGGCTGGAAGAACCCCCGTTCGATGCCCGGGCCTGGGCCACCCTCACCGACCCCGCCAACCCCAACCCGAAAGGCAGCCGCTCGCTGCCGGCAAAGTTGTCGATCGGCGTGTCCAAAGCCTTTCGCGAAAACTACCCAGACCTGGTCAGTGTGTTCGAACAGGTCAACCTGCCCATCGATCGCCTGAACAAGTCCCTGGCCGTCATGAGCGAAAAACGCACGCCCCCGCGCGAAGCCGCCCTCACCTTCCTGCGCGATAACCGCGAGGTGTGGAAAGCCTGGCTGCCGGCGGACATCGCCGCCAAGGTCGAGGCCAGCCTGTGAGCAGCGGTTTCCCGCAGACCCTGCAGTTTTCCTTTGCCGACAGCATCAACCGCCTGGTCGACGGGTTGGTATTGAACTACGGCGACCACCTGCGCAGTTTTTCTGACCAGTTGCTGCAACTGCTGGTCGGCCTGGAGAACCTGTTGCGTCTGTTGCCTTGGTGGCTGTTGTTGTTGCTGGTGGGTCTGCTGGCCTGGCACGCCAGCCGCAGCCTGCTGCGCAGCGCCGTGCTGGTCGCGCTGCTGGCCTTGATCGGTATGCTCGGGCTCTGGGACAAGCTGCTGCAGACCCTGGCCCTGGTGCTGGTCAGTACCGGCCTGTGCGTACTGGTGGGTGTACCGCTGGGCATCCTGCTGGCCGCCCGGCCACTGGCCAGGCGGCTGCTGTTGCCGGTCCTCGATGTGATGCAGACGCTACCTGCGTTCGTTTACCTGATCCCGGTGCTGATGCTGTTTGGCCTGGGCAAGGTGCCTGCCGTGTTCGCCACGCTGATCTACGCCCTGCCGCCGCTGGTGCGGTTGACCGAGCTGGGCTTGAGCCAGATCGACCCCTCGTTGCTGCAGGCCGCACACGGCCTTGGCGCCAGCCGCTGGCAGCGGTTGCGGCGCATCGCCCTGCCCCTGGCGTTGCCGAGTATCATGGCCGGGCTCAACCAGTCGGTCATGATGGCCTTGTCGATGGTGGTCGTGGCGTCGATGATCGGCGCCCGTGGGTTGGGTGAGGATGTGCTGGCGGGGATCCAGACCTTGAATGTTGGCCAAGGGATGGAGGCCGGGCTGGCAATTGTCGCCCTGGCCATGGTGATCGACCGGATCAGCCAGGCCTATGGGCGCAGTCGTCGCTAAGCCGTATCGCCAAGGCCTGGGAGCAGCCTTGTGCTGCGAGAGGGCCGGGCCTGACAATATGCCTCTGTCAGCTGAGAACCGGACCTCAACCGCATGTCCCTGAAAGCCCTGCGCACCTTGGTGACCATCGCCCGCCACGGCACCTTTGCCCGCGCCGCCGACCTGCTCAGCCTCACCCCCTCGGCGGTCAGCCTGCACATCAAAACCCTCGAAGACGAACTGAAGGTGGCCTTGTTCGACCGTAGCCGCAGGCAGGTGGTGCTGACCGAAGCCGGCCAGTTGGCGGTGGCCCGCGCCGAAAGCCTTCTGGCTGCCTATGACGAACTGGCCGATGCCCTGGCCAGCGGCCCAAGCCTGCGCGGCCGCTTGCGCCTCGGGGCGATACACACGGTGCTGGCGCGGCGCTTGCCCAAGGCGCTGGTGTGGATCAAGGCCCATCACCCGCAGCTACACATCAGCGTGGCCTCGGGCATGTCGGCGGAGCTGGCGCGGCGCGTGGAAGACGGTGAGCTCGATGCGGCGATCACCACCGAACCGGTCAGCCCTTACCCGCAGAACCTGGACTTTACACCGCTGTTCGAGGACCGTTTCTGGGCCATTGCCAGCCCTGAGCTGGCCGGGTATAGCGTGCCGCAGTTGCTGGCCAGCCAGCCATTCCTGCGCTTCGACAAGCGTGCCTGGGCCGGCCGGCAGATCGAGCAGGAACTACGCCGCCAGCAGGTGCAGGTGAGCGAGCTGATGGAACTGGACAGCCAGGAAGCCCTGGCGCGCATGGCGGTGATGGGCCTGGGCGTGGCGGTCATTCCCATGGCGGATGACGACCTGCAACGCTTGCCACCCGCCACCTGCCTGCCGTTTGGCGAGCCGCAGCTGACCCGGCGGGTGGTGTTGCTGGAGCATGAAAAAAGCCAGCGGCGGCATTTGAGTGCGGTGTTGAAGACCGCCCTGGAAGCCTGACACCAGGCTGCTCCAAAGCGCGATCTGCACCCACCAACATGCATTTTTCCTCAACGGTCACTGAAGAAAACAACGTTTTTACAGATTGATCCGCCCCCGTAGTCTGTGCACGTACCCGACCACGGAATGCTGACCATGCTGCACTTGCTGCTGACCACCCTGCTCCCCATCATCCTGCTGATAGCGCTGGGTACCTTCCTGCGCCTTCGCGGTTTTCTTGCCGAGAGCTTCTGGCCTGGCGCCGAGCGCCTGAGCTACTACGTCCTGCTGCCGTCGCTGTTCCTCCATGGCCTGGCCACTGCCAACCTCGATGGCATACCGGTGCTGGGCATGGCCGGCGCACTGATGCTCTCGACCCTGGCCGGTGCCGTATTGCTGATGCTGTATCAGGGCGCAGCGAACCATGAGGGCGCCGACTTCACCTCGGTGTTTCAGGGCGGTATCCGCTTCAACAACTACATCGGTGCCACCCTGGCTGCGGGCATCTACGGCAGCGCCGGGATTGCCCTGGCGGCGGTGGCCAACGCTGCCATCGTGCCCTTGGTCAACCTGCTTTGCGTGCTGGTGTTTGCCCGCTTCAGCGCCCGTCACAGTTCGCCAGCCACAGTGCTTCGGGCGATCTTCGCCAACCCGTTGATCGTCGGCTGCGCAGGGGGGCTGGTGCTACGGGCCACGGGGCTGGGCTTGCCGGCCGGTATCGACGCCACGGTCAAGGCCTTGGGCCAGGCCGCACTGCCTTTGGGCCTGCTGTGTGTCGGCGCTGCCCTGGGCGGCGCCAGCCTCGGCCAGCAGGTACGGCCGCTGATGGCAGCATCGACGTTCAAGTTCCTGGTCATGCCACTGACCACCTGGGGCGTTTGCCGGCTGCTCGGCCTGAGTGGCCAGGCAGCAGTGGTGGCGGTGTTGTTCCAGGCGCTGCCAACCGCTTCGTCATCTTATGTCATGGCCCGGCAAATGGGCGGCAATGCGCCACTGATGGCCACCCTCATCGCCCTGCAGACCGTGGCTGCGGCCGCCACCCTGCCTTTGGTATTAATGCTTACGCTTGGCTAGACTGAAATTCTGCCCACTGCCTGGTAATGTGCCCATGCGCCTTCACTTGATGCTGATCGGCTTGACCTCGGCCCTGCTCGCAGCCCCCCTGTATGCCGCTGATCCCGCCAAAGCCGCCGTTGCCGAGGACAAGGCCGCAGTGCTTGAAGAAAAGGTCGTCGAAGATGCGCCGCCCCCCAGGAAGGCAGAGAAACTGACCCCAGGCGAAACGCAGGCAGTGGACCCGGCTGGCCAGGCGCCGCTGGATGACAGCATCACCTGCCTGGCACGTACCATCTACTGGGAAGCCAAAGGCGCCGACGCCAAAGACATGACCGCAGTGGCCAGTGTGGTGCTCAACCGCCTGGGCCACGATGGCTTTCCCGACACCATCTGCGCGGTAGTCAAACAGGGTGTGGAGACCAAGGCCTGTCAGTTCTCATGGTGGTGTGATGGGCGCCCGGACCAGGTCGAGGAACCGCAACGCTACGACGTTGCCAAAGAGATCGCACGCAAGGCGCTGAACCAGCAGTTGAAAGACCCCACCGGCGGTGCGTTGTACTTTCACGACCGCACGGTGCGCCCCGACTGGGCGAAGGCTTATCGCAAGACCGCGCAGACCACCCACTTCCTGTTCTACAAGCCGAACCAGGCGTTGGCCCATTGACGCGTAAACGGCTGACAACGCCGGCCCGATGCGAATGACTGGCACCTGACCGCACTTTTCCACGGGCCTGGGGTCTACTCCCTCTTTTGCCGCCAGTAACGATTGCCGGTGTTTTCATTGCCTTGCACGACCTCGGGCCAAAAGCCCCGGGCTTGTGTAGGATGAGCAGCGCACACCACGACGCTGCCAGTCATAGGGAGATCCACATGCGCGTCCTGACATCCGTTGTCGCCTTGTCACTGGGCCTGGTCGTTTCGACCGGGGCGCTGGCAGCCACCGGCGAAGAGGCGCAGTTGATCGATTCGATCAATGTCTACCGCAGCAAGGCCCAGCCCTGCGGTGGCGAGGCGTCGTTGGAACTGCCGCCGCTCAACAGCGACACACGCCTTGCGCTGTCGCCAGAGGGCACCCGCGACCTGCAACAGGCCATGACCCGCGCCGCCTACCCCATGGTCAGCGTCCAGGCCATCAGCCTGTCGGGGCCACGCGACGCACGCGCCGCCATGCATGCCATCGAGGAAAGCTTCTGCCAAGTGGTGCTCGACCCGCAATTCGTCGATATCGGCGTCAGCCAGGAGGGCCGCGACTGGCGCATCGTGCTGGCACGGCCGCTGCTCAGCGGCCGCCTGGGCGACTGGCAGGCCGAGGGACAGAAAGTGCTGCAGGAGGTCAACGCCGCGCGCAAGGTGCCACGGCAATGCGGTGGCCAGCCGTTTGCCGCCGCCCCGGCACTGAGCTGGAGCACAGTGCTGGCGGAGGTCGCCGCCAACCACACACGGGCCATGGCCAACCAGAACTTCTTCGACCACATCGACAAAGATGGCCGCACACCCGGTGACCGGGCGGAACTGGCCGGGTACCTGTACCAGCAGATCGGCGAAAATATCACCGCCGGGCGTGACACCGCGCAAAAGGTCGTCAACGGCTGGCTGGACAGCCCGGGGCACTGCGCCACGCTGATGAATCCGGACTTCCGTGAATTGGGCGCTGCCTATGCGATAGACCCCAAGAGCGATGCAGGGATCTACTGGACAGGGTTGTTCGGGACGCCGCAGTAGATCACGTGAGCGGGTAATGACCTGCACGCAACTGCAGGGCCGTACACCCAAACCGACGCCGCACGCACTTGCCAAGGTAGCTGGCATCACCCAGGCCCACCTCATCGGCAATCTGCGCCAGGCTGTGGCTGGAGTTGAGCAAACGCCAGCGCGCCTGCTGCAAGCGCATCTCCAGCCACCAGGCCTTGGTGCTCATACCGTGGCTGGCCTGGAACTGCCGGTCCAGTTGACGCCGGCTGATGCCCAGCTCTGCGGCCAGTTGCTCCACGGCCAACGGTGTGCCCAGGTGATGACGCATCAGTGCTTGCGCCCGTTGCACCTGGCGCCCCTGACCAGCACCCAGCTCCAGCGAGCGCAAGGCGTGACGGCTGTCGCGGGTCTCGTCCACCAGCATGTCAGCCAGCCCTTTGAGCGCACGGGCTCGCCCACAAGCGCGTGACAGTAGTGCAACGGCCAGGTCTATGGCGGCAGTGCCACCGGCGCACGTGATGCGGTTGCCATCGATGCAGTACAACTGCTCGCGCAGCAGCTGCAACTGCGGAAAAGCAGCACGAAACTCGGCTTCGTGACGCCAGTGCACCACCACCTTGTGCCCCTGCAGCAGGCCGCAGGCAGCCAGCAGGAAGGCGCCATTGTCGACCCCCACCAGCTTGACTCCCGCCTTGGCGGCCTGCCTGAGCAACGCCTGGTAACGTGGCGCCAGCGCCGCGGTGGCCATGGCACTGCGACCGCCGAACACCACCAGGTAGTCGAATAGGTCGAGGTCGAGCTGATCGGCAATGGCCTCGACCTGCAGCACTGCGCCACTGCTCGACGGTACCGGCTCAAGGCTGAGCCCCGCCACCGTCCAGCTGCAATAGCGTTGTTGGCTGTAGTCCTCGTCGTCGGCGCTGAAGCGCAATTTGTCGAGAAAGGCGCCAAACGGCAGCAAGGCAAAATCCGGTAACGGCATGATCAGCAAGCGAATGTCGGGCGGCATGAAACCACGTCCAGAAAAGACTCTTGTATGACCAGATAGTACTCTTTCAGCGTGAGCGTTGCGCCATAGACTGTCGCACTCTCTCGAACAAGGCAGTTTTCAACATGGCACTGGACACCTGGCTCATCTACCTGCTGGCCAGCATCGGCCTGTCGCTGACCCCAGGGCCCAACAGCCTGTTGGCGTTGACCCATGGCGCGCTCTATGGCGCACGGCGAACGCTGTTCACCATCGTGGGCGGGGTATTGGGTTTCAGCGCCCTCATCGCCTTGACCATGTTCGGCCTCAGCGCACTGCTGCAGACCTCGGCGGCAGTGCTGAGCGTCCTGAAGTGGGTGGGTGGGGCTTATTTGATCTGGCTGGGCATTCAACTGTGGCGCAGTCCAGGCCTGCAGCTGGAATTGACCGCGCACAGCGCGCGGCTGGGCAATGCCGGGCTGTTTCGCCAGGGCCTGCTTTCGGCCATGGCGAACCCCAAGGTGCTGCTGTTCTATGGTGCCTTCCTGCCGCAGTTCATCGACCCACAGCGAGGGCTGGTGCTGCAATTTGCGGTGATGGCCGCGACCTTTGCCAGCGTCGAGTGCCTGGTCGAATACCTGCTGGCGCGCCTGGCGTTTCGCATTCGGCCATGGCTGGCCAAGGGTGGCAAAGGTTTCAATCGCTGCTGCGGGAGCCTGTTTGCTTTGATTGGCCTGGCGCTGCCGCTTGGCCGATAGCGGGCCCGCGAACACGGGTGAAACCCGTGCCACCACCGCGTAACGGTTCAACCCCGGCGTGCTTTGAGTAGAAACACAACCAGCGCGACACCCGGCAAACCCGCCCCCACCAGTGCAACGCCATGCCAGCCAAACTGGCTGAACAGCGCACTGGCCACCGCCGACCCCAGCGCCCCGCCGAGGAAGATGCTGGTCATGTACACCGCATTCAGCCGCCCGCGGCTGGCAGGGTCCAGTGCGTACACTTCACGCTGGCCGATGACCATGTTCATCTGCACCGCAAAGTCCAGCAACACGCCGGTAAGGCCCAGGCCAATCACGCTGTATCCCGGCACTGTCAGCCCCAGCAACAAGGCCGCCGGCGCCAGCAACAGCGCCAGCAGCGAGCCGGCCCGGGCATGCCCGGCATCGGCCAGGCGGCCGGCCATGGGCGCAGCAACGGCACCCACCGCGCCGACAAGGGCGAACACAGCGATCTGGCTTTGTGACAGGCCATGCTCACCGGCAAGCGCCATCGGCACTGCCGTCCAGTAAAGGCTGAACGCTGCAAACATCAATGCCTGGTACAACGAACGCTGGCGCAACAGCGGATAACGACGCAGCAGTGTGAGCAGCGACAGCATCAGCCCGGCATAGCTGGCTTTGTGCTCGGGCCGCCGTTGCGGCAAGGTCAATGACAGCAACAGGATGATCGCCAGCATTACCCCGGCGGCGCCAATGAACACCGCACGCCAGCCGAAGTGGTCGGCCACCACGCTCGACAGCGGTCGCGCCAGCAGGATGCCCAGCAGCAAGCCGCCCATGATGTTACCGACCACACGACCACGCTGCTGCTCCGGCGCCAGATGCGCCGCCAGCGGGATGAGCATCTGCACCGACACCGAACTGAAGCCGATCAGCAGTGCGTAACCCAGGAACAGTTGCCCCTGGCCACTGCTGCTGGTGCCCGCCAGCAGCAGGCTGACGCAGGCCAGGACCGCGGTGGCCACCATCAGGCGGCGGTTTTCCAGCAGGTCGGCCAGCGGCACCAGCAATAACAGGCCCAGGGCATAGCCCAACTGCGTGAGCGAAACGATGAGGCTGGCATGCTCGGTGGACAGCCCCAGGTCGGGGGCGATCAGCCCGACGATGGGCTGGGCGTAGTAGATGTTGGCGACAATCGCGCCGCAGCAGAACGCCAGCAGCACTACCAGAGCCCGGCTCAGGCTGGCGGCTGCCGGTTGCGCTGTCGCAAGGGAGGGGTTCATGCGAAGTTCCTCGAAAAGGAGTGGGTATATGCCGGCCACCTTACCCATGGACGTCAGCGCCGAGAATCCGGCGGCGGCGCAATGCGGCTTTGCGCGCTGCGCAACACTAGTGACCGTGTATGAGCAAATTTTCGCAAAAGTCGATGAATGCGTTTACCCGCCGTGAGCCCCGGTGGTTGGGCATATACAAGGCGTTGATGCTGTTGTTGGCCATACCAGGGCTGGCCTGCCAGTCGGGGAAGACCCGCTGCAGGCGCCCTGCCAACACATCCTCGCGTACCAGCCAATCGGCCAGCAGTGCGATACCACTGCCTGCCAGTGCCGTTTCACGCAACATGTCGGCATTGGCGCTGCGCAGTGGCCCACTTACGTCCAGTTCCAGGCTGTCCTGGCCACAGGTCAGGCGCCAGGGGCGCGCCTTCTGCCCATAGCGAAAGCGCAGGCAGGCATGGTCAAGCAACTCCCGGGGATGCTGCAGTGGCTCACGCCCGGCCAGGTAAGCCGGGCTGGCCACCAGCCAACGCTGAAAACGGCCGAGCCGGCGACACACCAACTCGTCATTGGGCGAGGGGTCGCCCAGACGAATCGACAGGTCATAGCGCCCGTCAAGCAAGTCGTCCAGGCGGTCGCTGAGGTCGATGTCCAGTTCCAGCGCCGGGTGCTGCGCCAGGAATGGCCCCAGGTGCGGGGCAATGACCCGCCTGCCGAACTCCACTGGCAGGCACAGGCGCAGCACACCGACAGGCTCCTCGCCGCGATCGGCGATGCTGGCATCAGCCTCGTCCAGTGCTTCAAAAATGCCCCGTGCGCGCTGGTAGTAACGGGCGCCAGCCTCGGTCAGGCTGACCTGGCGTGTCGAGCGGTTGAGCAAGGTGGCACCCAGCGACGCTTCCAGGGCATCGACCAGACGTGTCACCGACGATGTCGCCAGCCCTAGCCTGCGCGCGGCAGCAGAAAAGCCTTGGGCATCGACAGTGGCCACGAACATTTTCATCGCCAGCAGCTTGTCCATGTTCAGCCCGTCTTCCAAAACTCGGAAAGTTCTTACAAACAGCCGGGCGGGTCAAGCCGCGCGCGTCAAGGCGATTGCGTCCATAGTGGAATCACCCCATTTCCAAGGAGGCTTACCATGACCCTGAACAACCTGCTGACCGCCCTGCCGCCCTGCGATCCCACCAGCGCCGAACGTGTCGACGAATTGCTCAGCCGCCCGGGCATCCGCGTGGAGCGTATCGTCTCCAGCGGGCAGGCCAGCCCACCCGGCTTCTGGTACGACCAGGCCGAAGGCGAGTGGATCATGTTGCTCAGTGGTGCTGCCGCCCTGCGTTTCGAGCACGAGCACCACACCCGCCTGCTGGCGCCGGGCGATTGTCTGGACATCCCCCCGCACGACCGCCACCGCGTGGAATGGACCGCGCCCGGCACGGCCACCATCTGGCTCGCGGTGTTCTATAGCAGCAGCACCCCATGGCCGGCTTGAAGGGGCCATGCCGGCCCGTGCACAAGGCGCAGTTGTCCCGTCGCCGTGCAAGGTTGGGCTTACGACCAAAGCATGAATACAAATCGAAGAGGCGTCATAAACGTCCCGTTCAATGCGTTTTTCAGCACATTATCTATACTTTTAGCCACATCTTCGTAAGTTCAGCCCTGCGACAATCAGCCTCGCTCAATTATGTACCAACTTGTTAATTAGCAAGCTAAGGGCTTAAACTGCGCGCATTCCACCTGCTGAGATCCCTGGCATGAAAGAAACACCGCGCGCCTCTGGCGCCACACACTTCATCCTGGTCGGCCTGGGCGTGATCATCGCCCTGCTCGGCCTCCTCCTCGCTGCTGGCGGCGTCAAGCTCGCCGGTCTGGGCGGTTCCTGGTACTTCCTGATCGGCGGCTTGGCCATGGCCATCGCCGGTGTCCTCATTGCTCGCCGCAAGAAGGCGGGCGCCTGGCTGTATGCCGTGTTCCTGGTCGGTACTGCCATCTGGGCACTGATCGATGCGGGCCTGGTGTTCTGGCCGCTGTTCTCGCGCCTGTTCATGTTCGGCGCAATCGGCATGGTCGTGGCCCTGGTCTACCCGCTGCTGGCGCGTGCCAACGGCGCCAGCGCCGGGCGCGGTGTATACGGCGTAGCCGGGGTAATGGCCGTGGTACTGGTGATCGCGGTCGGCAACATGTTCGTTGCCCACCCAAGCGTCGCCCCCACCGGCAAGGGCCCGGGCATGACCCCGGTCGAAGCCGGCAAGGAACAGAAAGACTGGGCCCACTACGGCAACACCGAAGGTGGCAGCCGCTTCGCCGCGCTGGACCAGATCAACCGTGACAACGTCAACAAGCTGAAAGTGGCCTGGACCTACCACACCGGCGACGTCGCGATCAGTGACGGCAACGGTGCCGAAGACCAGCTCACCCCGCTGCAGATCGGCAGCAAGGTGTTCATCTGCACCCCGCACAACAACCTGATCGCACTCGATGCCGACACCGGCAAAGAGCTGTGGAAGAACGAAATCAACGCCCAGTCCAAGGTCTGGCAGCGTTGCCGTGGCATGGCCTACTTCGACGCCACTGCCGCCATCGCCCAGCCAACCCAGCCGAACAGCTCGCCGATCACCGGCGTTAGCGTAGCGGCCGGTGCCAACTGCCAGCGTCGCCTGCTGACCAACACCATCGACGGCCGCCTGATTGCCGTCGACGCCGACACCGGCGAGTTCTGCCAGGGTTTCGGCAACAACGGCCAGGTCGACCTCAAGGCCGGCCTGGGTGATGTCCCGGACTCCTACTACCAGCTGTCCTCGGCACCGCTGATGGCCGGCACCACCGTGGTGGTCGGCGGCCGTGTTGCCGACAACGTCCAGACCGACATGCCAGGCGGCGTGATCCGTGGTTTTGACGTGATCACCGGTGAAATGCGCTGGGCCTTCGACCCGGGCAACCCGGAAGACCGCCAGGCTCCCCAGGGCGACAAGACCTACGTGCGCAGCACCCCGAATAGCTGGGCACCGATGTCCTACGACCCGGCGATGAACACCGTGTTCCTGCCGATGGGCTCGTCCTCCACCGACATCTACGGCGTTGAGCGCAGCAAACTGGACCACACTTACGGCGCTTCGGTGCTGGCCCTGGACGCCACCACCGGCAACCAGAAATGGGTGTTCCAGACCGTGCACAACGACCTCTGGGACTTCGACCTGCCCATGCAGCCAAGCCTGATCGACTTCACCAAGGACGACGGCCAGTCGGTACCTGCGGTGGTGATCGGCACCAAGGCCGGGCAGATCTACGTGCTCGACCGCGCCACCGGCAAGCCGCTGACCCAGGTCGACGAAGTACCGGTCAAGCCAAGCAACATCCCGAACGAGCCGTACGCCCCTACCCAGCCCAAGTCGGTGGGCATGCCGCAGATCGGCGCGCAGACCCTGACCGAATCGGACATGTGGGGCGCCACCCCGTATGACCAGTTGCTGTGCCGCATCGACTTCAAGAAGATGCGCTACGACGGCCTGTACACCGCGCCGGGTACCGACCTGTCGCTGAGCTTCCCGGGTTCGCTGGGTGGCATGAACTGGGGCAGCATTTCTACCGACCCGGTACATGGCTTCATCTTCGTCAACGACATGCGTCTGGGCCTGTGGATCCAGATGATCCCGTCGCAGAACAAAGGTGGCGCGGCTTCCGGTGGCGAAGCACTGAACACTGGCATGGGCGCGGTACCGCTCAAGGGCACCCCGTATGCCGTGAACAAGAACCGCTTCCTGTCGGTCGCCGGCATTCCATGCCAGGCACCGCCGTTCGGCACCCTGACCGCCATCGACATGAAAACCCGCCAGGTGGCCTGGCAGGTGCCGGTCGGCACCGTTGAAGACACCGGCCCGCTCGGTATCCGCATGCACCTGCCGATCAAGATCGGCCTGCCAACCCTTGGCGGCACCCTGTCGACCCAAGGCGGCCTGGTGTTCATCGCAGGTACCCAGGACTTCTACCTGCGCGCCTACGATAGCAGCAACGGTAACGAAATCTGGAAGGCTCGCCTGCCCGTGGGCAGCCAGGGCGGCCCGATGACCTACGTCTCGCCGAAGACCGGCAAGCAGTACGTGGTGATCACCGCTGGCGGCGCCCGCCAGTCGACTGACCGCGGCGACTATGTGATTTCTTACGCTCTGCCGTAAGACCGCGTCGCCTGCTTCGCGGGCAAGCCCGCTCCTACAAGGCCCCTGTAGGAGCGGGCTTGTCCGCGAATGCCCCTCAAAGACAATCCGAGATTCTGTAATGCCATCCGCAATTCGCATCACCCCCGCCCTGCTGCTGACCCTGGCCAGCACCAGCGCCCTTGCCAACGACGACCTCATGACCCGCAGCACCCTGACCGGTGACTGGGGCGGCCTGCGTCATCAACTCGAAGAAGACGGCGTCAAGATCACCGGCGACTACAGCGGTGAAACCGCCTACAACGCCCACGGTGGCCTGCACCGTTCGGCGCGCTATTCGCAGAACGTCAAGCTGGGCGTGCAGTTCGACCTGTCGAAACTGTACGGCCTGGACAACGGCGGCAAGGTCCAGCTGACCATCAACGACCGCCGCGGCAACAGCGCTTCGGAAGACCTGGTAGGCAACCGCCTGCCAATCCAGGAAAACTTCGGCGGCCTGTACACCCGCCTGACCGAGCTGAGCTACGAGCGCACGCTGTTCACCCCGGCGCTCAACGTCAAGCTCGGCTACATGGCCATGGGCAACGACCTCGGCGGCCTGGACAGCGGCATCCTGTGCAACTTCATGAACGCCGGCTTCTGCGGCCACCCGCTGAACATGTCGGGCGGCAGTGGCTGGACCAATTACCCCAACGCCCACCTCGGCGTGCGGGTGAAGTACGACCTGTCGCCAGCCTGGCAGCTGCGCGTGGCGGCGTTCAACGTCGACCCCGAGAGCAACGGCAACTCCAGCCGCGCCTGGCACCTGGGGCCCAAGCACACCACCGGCACCGTGGTACCGGTAGAGCTGGTATACAAGCTGCAGGGTGAACTGCCAGGCGAGTACAAGCTTGGCTACTACTACGACAGCTCTGATGTGAAACGCATCGGCAGCGACGATGAAGTGTCCGGCCGGGGTGGCCATTACCTGCTGGTCGACCAGGCAGTGTGGAACGACCAGGCCTCCCCAGGCCGAAGCCTGCACGCCTTCGGCCAGTACTCGGCGTCGAGCAAGGCCGCTTCGCCGTTCACCAAGTGGTATGGCGCCGGCGTGGTGCTGTACAAGCCGTTCGAAGGCCGCCCGAAGGATACCGTGGCACTGGGTTACGGCCACGCCGTACCCAACCCGCGTAGCCGCGATGTGCTGGAAGATGCCGCGTTCAACGCGGGCCAGCAGTTCCCGGACATCGACAGCGCCGAGCAGTTGATCGAACTGAGCTACGGCTACCAGGCCACGCCATGGCTGAACCTGCGCCCGGATGTGCAATACATCATCGAGCCAGGGGCGTTTTCGGGCAAAGACATCGACAATGCACTGGTGGTTGGCCTGCAGGTCAAGGCGACCTTCTGAGTCACCGGGGCCGCACTGCGGCCCATCCACCGGCGCAACCCTCAAGCCTGTTTGAGGTAGTCCACCAGCCTCAGCAGCATGGCATCACAGCCGCGCAACTGCTCGACACTGACAAACTCATCCGGTTTGTGGCCCTGGTCCATGCTGCCAGGGCCGCACACCACGGTGGGGATGCCCGCCTGGTCGAACAAGCCACCTTCGGTACCAAACGCTACCGTGCCGAACGTATCCGAGCCGCTGAGTAGCGCCACCAACCGCGCAGCCTCGCTGTCTTCCGGTGTCGCCAGCCCCGGATAGGCACTCAGCGGCGCCAGGCGAATGGCGCTGGCGGTATTGACCTTGCGCATGCGCGGCAGCAACTCGGCTTCAGCATACGTTTGTAACTGGTCGGCCACCGCCTGCGCCTCGAACCCTGGGAGCGCGCGTACTTCGAAATCGAACTCGCACTCGGCCGGCACGATGTTCAGCGCCCTGCCCCCTTTGATCACGCCGGTCTGCACCGTGGAGAACGGCGGATCGAAGCGCTCGTCGTGATGAGCCGGCAGTGCCAGGGCATCGCCGATTTCACCCAACTTGCCAATCAGTTTCGCCGCATACTCGATGGCGTTCACCCCATACGGCGCGTACGCCGAATGGCACGCCGCGCCCTGTACCTGGCAACGCATTGCCAGCTTGCCCTTGTGCCCCAGCACCGGTTTGAGTTCGGTGGGTTCACCGATCAGACACAGCCGTGGTTTACACGGGCGCTGTTCGAGGGCAGCCAGCATCGAGCGCACGCCCAGGCAACCGACTTCTTCGTCATAGGAAAATGCCAGGTGTACCGGCATGCGCAGCGGCTGCGCGAGAAACGCGGGCACAGCAGCCAACACCGAGGCGATAAAGCCTTTCATGTCGGCCGTGCCGCGGCCATACAGGCGGCCGTCACGCTCACTCAGGGCAAACGGCTCGACCGTCCAGGCCTGGCCATCCACCGGCACCACATCGGTATGCCCAGACAGCACCACACCACCAACATCCTTGGGGCCGACAGTGGCGAACAGGTTGGCCTTGGTGCCCTCCGGGTTATGGAACAGCTCGCATTCCACCCCCAGCTCGGCCAGGTAATCACGGATAAAACCGATCAGCGCCAGGTTGGAGTCGCGGCTCACCGTGGCAAAGCCGATCAGCCGGGCCAGCAGTGCGCGACTGGCAAATTTACTCATCGCCCGGCACCCCATAGCTTGGCGCGGCGGTCGGGTTGAGGGCGCGGGTGACGTAATCCTGCATCTGCGGGCGATAGGCTTGCCACAGGCCATCGAGCACGCCGATCGGGTCGCTGTCGGCCCAGTCGACGCGCAGGTCCACCAGCGGCCAGGTCAGCTCGCCAGCAATCTTCAGCGCCGCCGAGTGCACGGGCCCCGCTTCGCCACCCGCGGCCATCGCCGCGTGCATGGCTGCCAGCAGGCGGTCGGCCAGGTGGCCGCCGGCCTGCTCGAAGGCCAGCACCATGGCTTCGATCACCTGGGTCGAGGACAGCAGGTTGCCAGCCGCCGCGCATTGTTCGCCGGCCATTGCATGGTGTGTGCCCAGTGCTTCCCGCCCGGTGAACAGGGCCACCTGGCCGTGGCTGTCGATCACCGTGACCTGGCGGTACTCGCTCCAGCCATTGGCACTGAGCACCCTGTCCAGCGCAGCGGCGGGCGGCAACTGGCCATGCTCCAGGGTATCGAGAATCTGCGGGCCCAGCGCCGGCAGGGTGATGTTCTGGGTCGAGACTGCGCCCACACCGGCACGCACCCAGGGGCAACGAGCACCCACGGCGATGCTCGACGAGCTGATGGCAATACCGACCTGGCCGGTTTCCTGGCAACGACCAATGATGGAGAACGTCATGTCATGGTTCCTGTTGTGCTGTGCGATACACGGCATTCTGAGTGGAACCTTCGGGCGGGCGAAACGACCTTT
>NZ_JBJJLR010000075.1:0-18478 GCF_046230975.1 Pseudomonas sp. KCJK9058 | reverse complement strand
GGTTGGGGGCATACCTTGAGGTATGCCCCCCTTAGAACAGAAACACCCAATAATAATTTAGTTTCGCATTTGACAATCATTATCATTCTGAATAGCTTGTCGCACGTCGTAGGAAGCGACCCACCCCTGGGCGCCTCCTTTCCCCTCTGTGACAAGGTGATTTCCATGGCGGAACAACTATCCACAAGTAAGTGCGATTCACCATTACTGCAGGCCTTCGTCGACAACCGCAGCATCCTGGTCAAGATTGCTGCCCGCATCACTGGCTGCCGCTCCCGCGCCGAGGATGTGGTGCAAGACGCCTTCTTCCGGCTCGGCGCTGCCCCGCAGATCACTTCGTCGTTCAAGGCGCAACTAAGCTACCTGTTCCAGATCGTGCGCAACCTTGCGATCGACCACTACCGCAAGCAGACGATGGAGCTGAAGTACTCCGGCAGCGAGGAGGAAGGCCTGAATGTGGTTATCCAGAACGCCTCGCCCGAAGCCACCCATATCAACCTCGCCGCACTGGACGACATCGCCGAAGCGCTGAACGAGCTGCCGCAACGTACCCGCTATGCGTTCGAGATGTACCGCCTGCATGGGGTACCGCAAAAGGACATTGCCAAGGAACTGGGGGTGTCGCCGACCTTGGTCAACTTCATGATCCGCGATGCACTGGTGCATTGCCGCAAGACCGCCAACCGGCAGGTCTGAGTCATTCTTCGAGAACATTGGCGAGGCCGTCGGGCGGGAATCAAGGCCTGCGCGTGCTGACTGTGATGCGGTAGGGCTCGAAAATCCGCGCCAGTTCACCGCTGTCACGCAGGCCACGCAGCAGTGCAGCGAACGTCTGCTCGCCGATAGGCGCCCCCGGGCGCAGCAAGGCGTAGTGGTGATAGACCTGGTCAATGCGTTGCGAAGGCACCAGCTGCGCCTTGCTCGCCGGGTTGCGTGCCAGGAAATCGCTGAGGTAGGAACGCGTGACCAGGGCGATATCGGCGCGGCCGGCCTGCACCATCAGCAGGTTGCTGTCGTGGGAATAGGTCAGGGTCGCGTTGTATGTCTTGCGCAGGTAATCGGGGTCAGCGTTGAAGCTGGCGAACGCGTAGTGGTAGCCGTTGAACAAGGCCAGGCGTTTGCCGCGCAGGTTGTCGAAGTAACGCGGATCACTGCCGTTTTCCTTGCGGGCGACGAACACTTCGGCATCCTCCAGGCCCATGTCCACGGTCTGATGGGCAATCTGCTCCCAGCCCCATTGTGGGTTCTCGAAAATGGCCATGTCGGTGCGGCCCTGCTGGAAGTCACCGAAGCGCCGCTGGATAGACGTAGGTACCAGAACGAAGTGATAGTGCTGCTGCGCCCGGTTGAGTGCATCGACCAACTGCGGCAGCAAACCGGTATCGGCACCTTGCTCAGGGCGCACTGTGTAAGGCGGGAAATGGGCTGCGCCAATCTTCACTTCAACCGCCTCGCCAGCCCATACCGGTGCCGCCAACCAGAACACGGCCAGCAGCATCAGGGTGGACAAGGCCTTGAGGCCGGGCGCTGGAGTCAAGACGGACACTCATCACGGTTTATGCCTGTATGCGCTTAAGCTAGGCGTTTTCCAGGGGCGGCACAACTACTGGCGTCTGCTCTTTGTGCCAAAGCAGGCGGCAAAATGCCATAGGATGCCGTATGCCCGTACATTGGCTACGCTCTAGCAGGATCTGCATGGGAGCCTGGTATGGGCCATTGGTTGGTGATCGACCTGGAAGCCACCACCGACGATGGTGGGTGGCCGGTCACAGAGATGGAAATCATTGAAATCGGCGCAAGCCTGGTGACCCGCGAAGGCCGCGAGGTCGACCATTTCCAGCGTTTTGTAAAGCCACGGCGGCGGCCGCAGCTGACCCCGTTCTGCCGTGAGCTGACCCACATCAGCCAGGCCGACGTGGACAACGCCGCGCCGTTTCGCGAGGTGTGGGCAAGCTTCGAGCGCTGGCTGGGGCACCACCGCGGGCAGCTTCAGGCCTGGGTCAGCTGGGGCGACTACGACCGCCAGCAATTGCACCAGGAGTGGCAGCAGCACGGCCTCGACAGTCTGCTGCGCACACTGCCGCATATCAACCTCAAGCAACGCTTTGCCAAGGCCCGCCACCTGCAACGCCCCACCGGCCTGAACGGCGCCCTGCAACTGGCCGGCATGCACTTTTGCGGGCAACAGCACAGGGCCCTGGAAGATGCGCGCAACACGGCGCGGCTATTACCGTTGACCCTGCCCGCCCACAGCCCCTGAAAGCAGATGACGAGGCCTGTGGCCTTGGGCATACTGGCCAGCCCTTTTTCAGCACCTCTTTTCAGGAGTCGCCCATGTTCCAGGTCAACGAGTACTTCAACGGCACCGTCAAGTCGATCGCATTCTCGGGCGAAGAAGGCCCGGCCACTGTCGGCGTCATGGCTCCGGGCGAATACGAATTCGGCACTGCCAAGCGTGAGATCATGCATGTGGTATCGGGCGCGCTGACCGTGAAACTGCCGGGTAGCGACAACTGGGAAACCTTCAACGCCGGTGACAAGTTCAACGTGCCGGCTGATAGCAAGTTCCAGCTGCAGGTGAAGGTGGATACCGCTTACCTGTGCGAATACCGCGACTAAGCGCCTGCCTGTTCCGGCCTCTTCGCGGGTAAACCCGCTCCTACAGGGTGCTGAGCCGACCTTCGATGGTGTGCGGTCCTTGTAGGTGCGGGTTTACCCGCGAAGAATCCAGCACTAATCCTTCAGGAAATCAGCAACACGTTCAGCCGCCGCCTGCAAATGCTGCTCATGGCTGAACCCCGAAGCCTTCAACGGCTTCAGATCATGGTCCCCCGCCACTAGCCAGCTCACCTCGATCGCCGGCGACAACGCATACCCCGCCACCGCCTCGCGGTTACCCAGCGCATCCCGCTCGCCCTGCACGATCAACGTCGGTGTTTTCAACTCGGCCAGGTGCTCTACCCGTGGCTTCTCGGGTTTACCCACCGCGTAGAACGGATAGCCCAGGCACACCAGCGCATCCGCGCCCAATTCGTCGGCCAGCAGGCTCGCCATGCGCCCGCCCATGGACTTGCCACCCACGGCCAGCTTGCCCGCGACCAAAGGTCGCACTTGCCGGTACACCTCGCGCCAGCATTCAAGCAACACCTTCTGCGGGTTCGGCGGCCGCTTGCCACCGGTAACCCTGCGCTCGGCCATGTACGGGAACTCGAAGCGCACTACCGCTACCCCAAGAGCCGCAAGCCTTTGCGCCATTTCGTCCATGAACCCGCTGTCCATCGGCGCACCCGCGCCATGAGCCAGGATCAGGCCCCCCTTGTAGCCCTCTTTACCTTCAAACCGCGGAGGATCGCAGCGCAAGCCTGGGACATTTGCGACCTTCGCCCATTGATCCCCGTCAATACCGGCACTTTGCCCATTAATCATGCTTGCCTCGCTGTAAAGCCTGCCAAATAACCGTGGATGGGAACCCATACATGAACACAACCAGCAGTACCGCCTATAACTACAAGGTGGTCCGCCAATTCGCCATCATGACGGTGGTGTGGGGAATCGTCGGGATGGGGCTCGGCGTCTTCATCGCCGCCCAGCTCGCCTGGCCGTCCCTCAACTTCGACCTCCCCTGGACCAGCTTCGGCCGCCTGCGCCCGCTGCATACCAATGCGGTGATCTTCGCGTTCGGCGGCTGCGCACTGTTCGCCACCTCCTATTATTCGGTGCAACGCACCTGCCAGACCACCCTGTTCGCACCGGGCCTGGCCGCGTTCACGTTCTGGGGCTGGCAACTGGTTATCCTGCTGGCGGCCATCAGCCTGCCGCTGGGCTACACCAGCTCCAAGGAATACGCCGAACTGGAATGGCCGATCGACATTCTGATCACCATCGTCTGGGTGGGCTACGCCATCGTGTTCTTTGGCACGCTGATGAAGCGCAACACCAAACACATCTACGTCGGCAACTGGTTCTTCGGCGCCTTCATCCTGACCGTGGCGCTGCTGCACATCGTCAACAACCTGGAGCTGCCGGTCAGCCTGACCAAATCCTATTCGGTCTACGCAGGCGCCACCGATGCCATGGTGCAGTGGTGGTACGGCCATAACGCGGTGGGCTTCTTCCTGACCGCAGGCTTCCTGGGGATGATGTACTACTACGTGCCCAAGCAGGCCGAACGGCCGGTGTATTCGTATCGCTTGTCGATCGTGCACTTCTGGGCGCTGATCACCCTGTACATCTGGGCCGGCCCGCACCACCTGCACTACACCGCCCTGCCCGATTGGGCGCAGTCGCTGGGCATGGTGATGTCGCTGATCCTGCTGGCGCCAAGCTGGGGCGGCATGATCAACGGCATGATGACCCTGTCGGGCGCCTGGCACAAACTGCGCAGCGACCCAATCCTGCGCTTCCTGGTGGTGTCGCTGGCGTTCTACGGCATGTCCACCTTCGAAGGGCCAATGATGGCCATCAAGACGGTCAACGCCCTGTCCCACTACACCGACTGGACCATCGGCCACGTCCACGCCGGCGCCCTCGGCTGGGTAGCGATGATCTCGATCGGCGCGCTGTACCACACCATTCCCAAAGTGTTCGGCAAAGAACGCATGTACAGCCTCGGCCTGATCAATGCGCACTTCTGGCTGGCCACCATTGGTACCGTGCTGTACATCGCCTCGATGTGGGTCAACGGCATCGCCCAGGGCCTGATGTGGCGCGCGGTCAACAGCGACGGCACGCTCACCTACTCGTTCGTGGAAACCTTGGTGGCCAGCCACCCAGGCTTCGTCGTGCGCTTCGTCGGCGGCGCGATCTTCCTCAGCGGCATGTTCCTGATGGCCTGGAACACCTGGCGCACCGTGCGTTCGCCAGCGCTTGACGTCGCCCCTGCGAACGCCCAGTTGGCTTGAGGAGAAACGCCTGATGAAACATGAAGTCATCGAGAAAAACGTCGGCCTGATGGCCCTGCTGATGGTATTTGCCGTCAGCATCGGCGGCCTGACCCAGATCGTCCCGCTGTTCTTCCAGGACGTCACCAACAAACCGGTCGAAGGCATGAAGCCCTATACCGCGCTGCAACTGGAAGGCCGCGATGTCTACATCCGCGAAGGTTGCGTGGGCTGCCACTCGCAGATGATCCGCCCGTTCCGTGCCGAAACTGAGCGGTACGGCCACTACTCGGTGGCCGGTGAAAGCGTGTGGGACCACCCGTTCCTGTGGGGCTCCAAGCGCACCGGGCCGGACCTGGCCCGGGTCGGTGGCCGCTACTCGGACGACTGGCACCGTGCGCACCTGTACAACCCGCGCAACGTGGTACCGGAGTCGAAGATGCCGTCCTACCCGTGGCTGGTTGCCCAGCAGGTCGACAACAGCCACACCGACGTCAAGATGCGCACCCTGCGCACCCTGGGCGTGCCGTACACCGACGACGACATTGCCGGCGCCCGTGAAGCGGTCAAAGGCAAGACCGAGATGGACGCACTGGTCGCCTACCTGCAGGTGCTCGGCACCGCGATCAAGAACAAGAGGTGAGTGCGATGGAAATGGACATCGGCATGATCCGCGGTGTGGGCACCCTGGTGGTGATGATTGCCTTTATCGGCCTCACCCTGTGGGTCTTCAACCGCCGCCGCGACCGTGATTTCGCCGAAGCGCGCCTGCTGCCCTTCGTCGACGACCGCCTGCCCCCTGCCGGGCAGGAGCCTGCTGCAAAAAGGAGTAACGGGCAATGACCACCTTCTGGAGTACGTACATCAGCGTACTGACCATCGGTAGCCTGATTGGCCTGACCTGGCTACTGCTCGCCACGCGCAAGGGCCAGAGCAACAACACCACCGACGAGACCATGGGCCACAGCTTCGACGGCATCGAGGAGTACGACAACCCGCTGCCCAAGTGGTGGTTCTGGCTGTTCGTGGGCACCTTGGCGTTCTCGGTCGGCTACCTGATCCTCTACCCGGGCCTGGGCAACTGGAAAGGCATCCTGCCGGGCTATGAAAATGGCTGGACTGGCGCCAACGAATGGCAGAAGGAAATGGACAAGGCCGATGCCAGGTTCGGTCCGATCTTCGCCAAATACGCCGCCATGCCCGTAGAAGAAGTGGCGAAGGACCCGCAGGCGCTGAAAATGGGCAGCCGCCTGTTCGCCTCCAACTGCTCGGTGTGCCACGGTTCCGACGCCAAGGGCGCCTTCGGCTTCCCCAACCTCACCGACAATGACTGGCGCTGGGGCGGCGATCCGGAAACCATCAAGACCACCATCATGAGCGGTCGCCATGGCGTGATGCCGGCCTGGGCCGAAGTGATCGGTGACCAGGGCGTGGCCGACGTGGCTGCGTTCGTGGTCAGCAAACTCGATGGCCGCACACTGCCTGAGGGGGCGAAGGCCAATGTGGAGAACGGGCAGAAGATCTTCGCAGCCAACTGCGTGGCCTGCCACGGGCCGGAAGGTAAAGGTACGCCTGCCATGGGTGCACCGAACCTGACCCACCCGCAGGCGTTCATCTATGGCTCGAGCTTTGCCCAGCTGCAGCAGACCATTCGTTATGGTCGCCAGGGGCAAATGCCGGCGCAGGCCGAGATCCAAGGGAATGACAAGGTGCACCTGCTGGCGGCTTACGTGTATAGCCTGTCGCAGGGTGGTTCGGCTGAGACCGTGACGGCCAAGTGAGTTCGCCGAAAGGGATTTGCCAAGTGAGTCCGCCGAAAGGCATTTGCCGCCTGTGAGATCGAGCGCCGCCCGCGCGGCGCTTCGCGGGTAAACCCGCTCCTACGTTTGTTTCGGGCCAGTCCCTCCTGCACCAGTCGCGCGCGACCGCCTTGTTTGTACGACGCGATATCGAGACATGCGCCAAGGCGGTCGCGCGCAAATCCCACAGGAATAATTGGCCCGAAACAAACGTAGGAGCGGGTTTGCCCGCGAAGCGCCGCGCGGGCGGCGCTCGATCTCACAGGCGCTGAAACTCTCCCGGCGAACACCTACCGGGCGCTGAAACTCTCCCGGCGAACACCTACCAGGCGCTGAAACTCTCGCGGCGAACACCTACCAGGCGCTGAAACTCTCCCGCCAAACACCTACCCGCCAAAGCGCGAATTCCACCCCTTGCCCTATACACACCGCGACACATTGTCGGCTTGACTTTGCCTATATCCACCCAATTGCTGTAAAGTTGACGCCAAGGTCAGCTTTTATCAAGCCAGGCCAAGAATCAAAAGAAAGGGCAGGCCCCAACTGCCCAGAGGATCAAGCATGTCCAACCGTGATATTTCCCGGCGCGCCTTCCTGCAAGGCGGCCTGATCGCTGGTGTCGGCGTGACCATGGCGCCACTTGGCAGCCAGGCCTTCGCCGCGTTGATGGAGGAGCGCGTTACCACTTCGCCGCAGAAGTGGATGAACCACGACGGCAAGGCGCGTTTCCGTAACGATGCCTTGTCCAAGGTCTGCGGCGACAAAGTGTTCGCCCGCGACATCCGCGCCAAGGACATGCCCGGGTGGCCCGCGCAGCAGGGCCATGCGCTGCTGCTCAAGGCCACCACGGTTGATCGTATCTATGCCGGGCATGACCTCAGCCTGCTCGGCACCGACCTGCAGCCGGACCGCATCGTCACCGCCGCCGACCTCGAACAGGACGGCATTGCCTGGCCCGAGGCCCATTCGCCCGACCCGCTGCTGCCGCCCGGCAAGGTGCCGATGTTCATCGGCCACCCGGTGGCGATCCTGATCTGGCACGACTTCGAGCGCTTCCGCCAGGCCAAGCGCAAGCTGCAGTTCAATCAGCAGGCGATCCGTTACGGTGCCCAGGCGCCGCTGTACCAGCGCGACCCTTATGGCAGCTTCCGCTTCGTGCGGGTGGGCGGCGCCACGCCGTTCGACGACGATGAGTTCTCCAGCCTGAAGAACTCAATGCTGTTCCCCACCATTCTCAACCGCAAGCCGGTGTGGTCGAAGCAGCCCAACCAGCACGGCGACCTGACCGAGCAGGGGTTGTTCTACGCCAAGCGCATGGCCGAGCAGCTGGACAACCCGCCCGAGGACTGGCTGGTGTTCGACGAGCGCTACAAGACGCCGTCCATCGAACCTGCCGCGCTGGAGCCGGACAACGGTAACGGCTGGTATGACCCGGCCACGGGCACGCTGCACTTCGTGGTCGCCACTCAGTGCCCGTTCGAAGTGGCGCAGGAATGCGTGCACATGATCAAGCCGTCGCGCTTTGCCCTGAACACGCTGAACATGCACCCGGGCTATACCGTGGGCTATGGCTCAAAAGACAACAACATCTTCGTCTTCTATGCCGCGGTGGCTGCGCTTTACGGCGCCGGCGTGCCGATCCGCCTGGCCAACGACCGCTACGAGCAGTTCCAGAGCGGTATCAAGCGCCATGCCTTCGATATCCGCTACCAGCTGGCGGTGGACAAGAAGGACAACAGCTTCAAGATCTTCCGCGCCGACATGAGCTGCGACGGCGGCGGGCGCATCAACTACAGCCCGTCGGTGGCAGCCGTGGGCGCCACGGCAGCGCAGTCGATCTACTACATGCCACAGAACGACCTGTCGGTGACCGCCTACTATTCCCGTGGCGTCGAGGCCGGCTCCATGCGCGGTTACGGCACCCTGCAGAGCATGGCGGCCACCGAGATGATGGTGGATGAGATCGCCGGCCGCCTGGGCGTCGATGCCATCGACCTGCGCCGCGCCAACGCGCTGAAGTCGGGCATGAAGAACACCCAGGGTGCGGTCCCGGCCGGCGCCCTGCGCCTGTACGAAATCCTCGACAAGGCCGCTGTGCACGAGTGGTGGCGCAACCGCGATGCGCGCAAGCAACAGATGGACGCCAAGGACCCGGACCACTGGTACGGCGTCGGCTTCGCCATCTGCCAGAAGGACTTCGGCACAGGTTCCGAGGCGCCGATGGCCAGTGTCGAGTTCAGCGCCGATGGCCGCATCAGCCTGCGCCATATCGGCACCGAGCTGGGCACTGGCATGTCCACTTCCCAAGCACTGGTGATCAGCGACTTCCTTGGCCGTTCGGCCGACGAGGTGAAGACCGCGGTCACCGAATGGCCGGAGCTGCAGCTGACCACCAGCGGCAACCCCTACCTGATCAGTCAGCCCGAACAGGACGCCGCGCTGCGCAACCCGCGCTGGGTCGGCAAGCTGGCGTCGCCATCGTCGGCGACCAACTCGGCGTTCTACTTCAGCCATGCCACCCGCGAAGCGGCGCGTGTGCTGTTCAATCATGGGTTGTGGCCGGCGGCCATGGCGATCTGGAGCCAGGGCCCGCACGGCGGCCAGGCCAACCCGTTGGTGGTGCGCCGTGAAAATGCGGTGTGGGTCAACGGTGAGCTGACCGGCAACGGCCTGGCGCCGATTCCGTTTGCCCAGCTGGCGCAGAAGGCCCACGACATGGGGCTGGTTACCGGCGTGAGCGTGCACGGCTTCAACCGCTGGAGCTGGGCCGAGGCCGACTTTGTCATTGATGGCGTGCGCGAGCGCTTCCCGCTCGATGCCATGGCGGTGAAATACGGCGATGGTGCGGTGAATGCCAAGAAGGCGCAGATGGGCAGCCATGGCTATCACCTGCTCGACCGGCAGAATGCGGCCTACCCCGACACCCAGCTGAACAACGCCATGGTCACCTACTACAGCCCGGTGGCGACCATCGTCGAGGTCAAGGTCAACAAAGGCACCTTGGACACGCAGGTGCTCAACCACCACAGTTGGGTCGAGTGTGGCCGGGTGCTGGTGCCGGAACTGGTCAAGGGCCAGCTCGAAGGCGGTATCGCCATGGGCATTGGCCATGCACTGACCGAAGAAATGCCGTTGTACGAGGGTGGGCCCGGGGAGGGCGACTGGAACTTCAACCGCTACCGCCTGCCGCATGCGCGCGATGTGGCGGTGTGGCAGCCGACCAGCGAAAACCTCCCGCCGCTGTCACCGACCGACCCCTCCAAGGGCATCGCCGAAGTGGTGATGATCCCGGTCGTCGGTGCCATCGGCAATGCCGTCGCGCATGCCATCGGCAAGCGCGTGCGCGATCTCCCCATCACCCCAGCCCGTATCAAGGAGGCCCTCAATGGCTAACCGTCCACTGCAACTGACGCTCAACGGTCAACCGGTCGGGCCGGTCGAGGTCCCCGCGGACCTGGCGATGATCGACTACCTGCACGAACACCAGAACCTCACCGGCTCGCGCCTGGGTTGCGGCCAGGGCATCTGCCACGCCTGCGTGGTGATCGTCGACAACCCCGACGGCACCAGCGAAGAAGTGCGCACCTGCATCACCGGTGCGCATTACTTCGAAGGCAAGAAGGTTCGCACCATCGAAGGCCATGCCAAAAAAGACGAGGCCGGCAACCTGACGCTCAACCCGATCCAGCAGAAGTTCGTCGACCTGTTCGCCTTCCAGTGCAGCTACTGCGCACCAGGCTTCGTCAACGCCGCTACCGTGCTGGTGGAAACGGCCCAGCGCCAGCCGTTGAAGAAGAGCGAAGTGGAAGACCGCATCGAGGCCAGCCTCGGTCACCACATCTGCCGCTGCACAGGCTACGTGCGTTACTACGATGCCACCCGCAAGGTGCTCAACGATCTCGGCCTGGTCAAGGAGGGTTGAACATGGGCTTCGTACGTAGCGCCTCGGCATTGGCCCTCGGGCTGGCGGTCAGTTCGTTTGCCTTGGCGGCCGACGATGCGCAGGTCAAGCGCGGTGAATACCTGGCCCGCGCGGCCGACTGCATGGCCTGCCATACTGCCGAAGGCGGCGCGCCGTATGCGGGCGGGCTGCCGATCCATTCGCCGTTCGGCACCATTTATGGCAGCAATATCACCCCGGACAAACAGTACGGCATCGGTAACTACAGCGCCGACGAGTTCTTCGCCGCAGTCACCGAGGGCAAGCGCAAGGACGGCGCCAACCTTTATCCTGCGATGCCTTACACCTCGTACCACCTGATCAAGCGTGAAGACTCGGACGCGATCCTCGCCTACCTGATGACCATACCGCCGATCAACCGCCCGGCACCGCAGACCGCGTTGCGCTTCCCGTTCAATGTCCGCATGGGGCTCAGCGGCTGGAACATGCTGTATGGCAAGAGCGTGCAACTGCAGCCGACCGAGGGCAAAAGCCCGGCCTGGCAGCGCGGCCAGTACATGGTCGAGGTCATGGGCCATTGTGGTGAATGCCATACCCCGCGCAACCCGATCGGTGCGCTGCAGCAGGACCAACGCCTGAGCGGCGGCCTGCTGGGTGGCTACCTGGCGCCAAGCCTGCTGGCCCAGGACCTGGCCGAGCGCGGCTGGACCCAGCCGGACCTGACCACCTTCCTCAAGCACGGCATCAGCGCCCAAGGCAGCATGTTCAACGAGATGTTCCCGGTGGTGCACCACAGCACCCAGCACCTTGAAGATGCAGACCTTGCGGCCATGGCCACCTACCTGCTGGGTGACCAGCCGCCGCCGGCCAAGGCTATCGAGGCCGTTGCCCTGGAGCAGATGAGCGACAGTGCCAAGCGGGGCCACCAGCAGTACCTGAACGTCTGCGCCGGCTGCCATGGGGTCGACGGCGAGGGCCAGCCGCACATCGCCGTGGCCATGCGCGGCAACACTGTGCTGCGCCAGGCCGACTCGCGCAATCTGGTCAAGGTGGTCCTCGAGGGCATCCGTGAACAGCAGTTCACCGGCTTCGAGCGCATGCAGCCGATGCCGGGCTTTGCCGACAAGCTTGATGACCAACAGGTGACGGATATGGTCAACTACCTGCGCCAGGCCTGGGGTGGATTGCCCGGCGACCTGAACGTACAGCAGCTCGCCGAGCTGAAGGCGGAGTAAAGCGTGCAGCATCTCGATCTCCAGGTGGTCCGTCAGGCTTTGCAGTGGTCCTGCAACGGCCAGCGGGTATGGTTGTGCACGGTGCTCGCCACCTACGGCTCGGCGCCGCGTGCGCCGGGTTCGCTGCTGGCGGTCAACGCCAGCGGCCAGTGGCTGGGCTCGCTGTCCGGTGGCTGTGTCGAAGACGACTTTCTCGAACGCGTGGCCCTCGGGGAATTCCCTGAGCCGGTTGCCATCGTGCGTTATGGCGACGGCAGGGACCCGCGTTCGCGCGTTCGCCTGCCGTGTGGCGGTGTGCTTGAAGTACTGGTGGAGAACCTGCCGGTTGAATGCGAGGTGCAGGCGCATCTGCGTGAGTTGGAACGTGCGCTGCTGGGCCAGCGCCGGGTACTGCGTGAGGTGAGCCTGCCAACGGGTACCCGCCAGCTGCTCGATGACCATAGTCAGGGGCCACGGGTCGAACGGGAAAATGCCCGGGTGCGCTTGCGTGTCGGTGCCGCCCAGCGGCTGCTGCTGGCCGGCTATTCCAGCGTGGCGCATTTTTGCGCTGAATTCGGCAGGGGGCTGGGTTTTGAGGTCATCCTTTGCGAGCCGCGTGACGAAGTACTCGACGGCGTAGTGCTGAATGGCATAGAGGTGCGCCGCGAGCTGCCGTCGGAATTCATCGCCAATGGCGGTTGCCATGCCGATACGGCAGTGGTGGCATTGACCCATGATCCAAAAATCGATGACCTGGCCATGCTTGAAGCCGTGCGGACCGAAGCGTTCTACATCGGCGTGATGGGCTCCAAGGCCACCTCCGACAAGCGTCGCGAACGCTTGCAGCGAATTGGTGGCCTGGGTTGCGACGAGCTGGCGCGCATCCATGCGCCGATTGGCCTGAACCTGGGCAGCAAGACCCCGGCCGAGATCGCCCTGGCGGTACTGGCCGATATTCTTCGTGCGCGCAATGGCATCGAGCGGGCGGCGCTGTGAGCGTGGTTGCGTTGGTATTGGCGGCAGGCAGCAGTGTGCGTTTCGGCGCTGACAAGCGCCGTTCGCTGCTGGCTGACGGTCGAAGCTTGCTGGTACACAGCGTAGAGAGCGCCTGCGCAGTGTTCGATGATGTGCGGGTGGTGTTGCGTGAAGGGGAGCGAGGCGTGGACCTGGGGTTGCCTGCGCGGTGCAGGGTGGTCTCCAGTCCGGATTTCACATTGGGCATGGGCCATAGCCTGGCGGCCGGTGCCGCTTCGCTGGCTGACAGCGAGGCGCAGGCAGTAGCGATTCTGTTGGGTGATATGCCCTGGGTGGCGTCCGCGACCCTGGATTTGCTTGCACGCGAGGCCAGTGGGTCAACGATAGTCCTGCCTTGTCATGCTGGACGACAGGGCCATCCGGTGTTGTTCGGGCGCGATTTTTGGCCGGCGCTTGCCCGGCTGAAGGGTGATGAAGGGGCGCGTTCGGTGGTCAAGGCCAACCCAGCGGTTTGCGTCAGGCTAGAGGTGCAGGATGCCGGTGTGTTGCAGGATGTCGATAGGCCGGATGCGGTGCGCCCTTGAATGCGTTCGTCAAAGGCTATTCATCTTCTTCGCCAGTGAGTTCATAGGGTTCGAGTTCGCTCAGTTGGGAAAGCAGCACCAGATGCTCCACTGCCTTCAGCTTTTCAAGACGCTCAAGGCTGTCTGGGCCTCCCAGCATCAAGGCGGGGACAAAGCCATACATTTCGTCTGAGCCCAGGGTGCCGAGCCGTTCCCTGGCAGGTTCGAACAGGTCGTCGAAGTAGACGCACTCGGTCATCAGCCACATGAGCAAACCGTGGATCTTGTTGTCCCGTTCTTCGTCGCCTGAGCTGTGAGCGCCATCGAGGTAACGGGAATGGTAGGCCGCGATGGTCAGCACCGAACCAGTTTTCTCACCCCATAGGTACAGGTCGCCAAAAGCGCTGCGGGCGATGAGGTGATAAGTGTCGCATGCTTCGAAGTGCGTACCTGCCAACCAAGAGGCCACTACACCCTGGTATTCCTGAGGATTTACAAGCCAGAACAAGCCGCCGCCGTAGCCGCACCAGCCGTGGTCTTGCCAGTATTCAAGGAGGCGATTGGGGAGTTTGCCTTGGTAATGATCGACAGCGGCAGGTGGTACGGGTTGCTGGCCGATGGGGTCGCCGAAGGTTTCCAGGAAAATGCTGAAGATGACATCCATTCGTTTAGGTCCTTTTGTGTGCTCAGAAGTCAGAGAAGCTGTAGGGTTCGAGTTCGGTGATTTGAGACAGCAAAATTAAATGCTCTATTGCTTTAAGTTTTTCCAGGTTTTTGAGGTCGGGGCGCCCTCCCAGCATCAATGCAGGAACAAATGCATATATCTCATCTTCTTTCAAGATGCCCAGCTTTTTCTTCGCGGGCTCAAAAAGGCTTTCAAAGTCGTTGTGTTCTTTTTTTCTTGATAGAAAGAAGCTTTGGACCTCTCTGGTTGCTTCCGTTTCAGTGAGTGTGCAGTTTTCACCTGTGTAACGGGACAGAAGACTTGTGATTTTTACTGAAAAGCCACTGTTCTCTCCCCAAAGATACAGGTCGCCGAAAGCGCTTCTGGCAATCAAGTGGTAAGTGTCCCGGTTTTCAAGGGGGGTGCCCTCGGTCCAGGATGAGACAACGCCCTCATACTCCTGTGGATTAACCAGCCAGAATATACCTTCGCCAAAACCACACCATCCATGCTCTTTCCAGTATGCAAGTAACAACGCTGGAAGTTTTCCGTTATAGCGATCAATGCTGGAGGGGGGCACCTCTCGACGCGAAAAAGGCGCGCCTATATTGTCAAGGAATATGGAGAATACCTCATCCATTTGCGATGCCTCTTATCGTTAGCACTTATGAAGTCTTACATTCATGTAAGTCGAGTGGGTGCCGAATTTCGGCGATTTTTCCGCAGCCTCTTTTATGCTGGCTAGTCTGTTTCGCCATTGAGCACCAATGCTGGAGTTGACTTGCCTGTCGCCAAAGTCTGAGATCATGTCTCTGCCACCCGCGCTTAAGTCGGGATTGTGTAGCGCGGCCAAGGTGGCCATCGTCTCTTTCGCCTTTATGGTCGACAGTCTAGTTGCTTCTGCTGGGCTCATTTCGGCGAGCAGCTCCTTGTTGATTCTTTTTTCCAACCGGTCTTGTAGATCCCTGCGTGCAGCGCGTGCGACCGCAGGGTCACGCTTTACAGGATTGGCAACATTCTCCAAAAACTCCTCAACCGTCAGCCGATTCAACCCATCCTGTTGCCCCTTCAACTGCCGCTCAAACTCGCCATGCTTCGACGCTGGCAATTTATCCGCCTTGAAACACGCCACCGTATGCAACGGCATGCTACCGGGCTTCCCTGTGGGGTGCTCCTTGTCTTTTCCCGCCTGCCGATTCGGCTGAACTGGCTGCGGATCATCCATCATCCCTTTGCGCCGCTCCGGCACTTGCAGATCCGGCCGTTTCTTCAACCCCTCTTCATGCTTGAGCATCCATTGCCCCAGCCGCGCGCCTTTGCGGCTGGCCGCCATCTCCTGGGCCAGCACTCGGGCATCGCCGCGTCCGCGGGTGAGGTATGACACGATCGCCCCCAACAACAGCACCACGACTTCCACATGGCCTTGGGCAATCTGATGCGTGGCCCGAGATATCGCATAGGGGGCGTCCCGGCAGAACGGGCCGGTGCCTTCATTGCCGCAGGTGCCTTCCCAGGCGAAGCGGATGCCATCGACGTAGTACTCGCCGATCCGCGGCAAGCCGTCGATGAATAACTCGGCGATGGAGGCCAGCCCCAGCGCTCCGAGGATCCAGCCGCTGACCTTGAGGCCTATGGCCGCGCCCGCGCCGGCAAACGGAATGGTTCCGGCGCCGCCAGTGAATGCGCCAACCCCCGCTCCGAGCAGGCCGCCGGTAACGGTGCTGCCGATGACGATCATCGCCATCTGCTGCACGACCCTCAGCAGTTCGTCGATGATGCTGTTGATGTCGAGGTCGGCGAAGCGCTGCCGTAGCATGTTCGCCGCCTGCCATTCGGCGTGGTAGAAGGCTGTGCGGACAGCTTCGATCCGGCGCAGGTTGAGGCCCAGCGAGGCGACCTCTTCATTGAGGCCGGTGCGGAACTGGCCACCGCTTGGGTAGCCCACCATGGCGATGACACGTGACTCGATCTCGTGCCAGGAGGGCACGAGGTAATCCAGGTACATGAGGTGTCTCCCTGACAGCGCGTGCAGGGGGAAATCCCATCATGGATTCGGATCAGAGGTTTCTGAGTCGGTTGTAGGAAAGGGAGACTTCGTTTCTGTTGTGTTCGAGAAGCTCGGGAATTGGGGTTGAGGCTGCGAGGGGCAGGGTGGCGACCCGCGCGGCGCTCGATCTCCCCCCAACCCTCCCCAAAAGGTCCATAATCCCCCCTTAATCCGCCCAAGGTGCAATACCAGCCACACCACTCCGGGAGCCCCACCATGCACGTTCTGCTCTGCGAGGACGACGACCTGATCGCCGCCGGCATCTGCGCCGGCCTCACCGCTCAGGGCTTGACCGTGGACCGGGTTGGCAACGCCGCCGCTGCGCGGGCGATGCTGCAGGCCGCGCAGTTCGACGTGATGATCCTCGACCTCGGCCTGCCCGACGAAGATGGCCTCAAGCTGCTGCGCCGCCTGCGCGAAAAAGGCGAGACCCTGCCGGTACTGGTGCTCACCGCCCGCGATGCCGTCACCGATCGTGTCGATGGCCTGCAGGCCGGTGCCGACGATTACCTGCTCAAGCCCTTCGATCTGCGCGAGCTGGCCGCACGCCTGCATACCTTGCTGCGGCGGGTGGCCGGGCGGGCGGTGAACGTGATCGAGCACGGCCCGCTGCGCTATGACCCGAGTAGCTGCGAGGCGACCTTGGCCGGCCAGCATGTCGACCTGTCCCGCCGTGAGCAGGCCCTGCTCCAGGCGCTGCTGCAGAACCCCGGGCGCGTGCTGTCCAGCGAGCAACTGAAGGACTGCGTATACGGTTTCAGCGACGAGGTCGAGAGCAACGCCCTGAATGTGCACATCCACCACCTGCGTCGCAAGCTGGGTAACGGCATTGTCGAGACCGTGCGTGGTCTGGGCTACCGGCTGGGCCCGGCGCAGGCACCGCAAGAGGCCGCATCATGAGCCTTCGGGTACGCCTGAGCCTGATCCTCGGCAGCGCCTTCGTGATCATCTGGGCGCTGGCCGCGGCGTGGATGCTGCGTGACCTGCGTCAGCAGATGATGTTTTCCCTCGACCAGCGCCTGGTGGCGTCGGCGCGTATGGTCGCCGGGTTGATCGACCAGTTGCCGCAGCCGCTGACTGCCAAGGGCGGGGAGGCGCATTTTTCCGCCGACCAGTTCAGCGTACCGGACGGCATGGCCTGCCAGGTCAGCTCGCTGCGTGGCGAGATCCTCGCCAGCAACCACAAGCACGATGGCGCCATGGACGACGAGCGTAGCGGGTTCCGTGACCAGACCATCGACGATGCGCTTTGGCGCACCTTTACCTACAACCACGGCGATGTGCGCATCACCACGGCCGACCGGCACATGGAGCGCGAGGCGCTGAACCAGTCGATTCTGCTGGCGGCATCGGCGCCGGTATTGATGGCCCTGCTTGGCAGCCTGGGGCTGTTGTGGATCGGCCTTGGCAAGGGCCTGGAGCCGCTCAACCGCATGCGTGATGCCTTGCGCCGCAGGCGTGCGGACAGTGTCGAGCCGCTGCAGGTGGCGGGCATGCCCAGCGAGTTGCAGCCGTTGCTGGAGACCCAGAACCAGCTGTTCCTGCGCATTGCTCAGACCCTCGAGCGTGAGCGGCGCCTGACCGACGATGCCGCGCATGAACTGCGCAGCCCGTTGACCGCGATCAAGACCCACCTGCAGGTGGCGCGCATGACCGACGGTGCAGTGCGCGAGCAGGCGCTGGAACATGCCGAGCAGGGCACCGACCGCATGCACCGCACGCTTGAGCAGTTGCTGATGCTGGCGCGGGTGGAAGGCAGCCTGTCGTTCGAGGATGGCGTGCAGTGCAGCGCCGAGCAGGTGGCGCGGCAGGCGATGCAGGATGCGGGCGGCGGCGACAACCGGCGTATCGTGCTGCGTCTGCCTGAGGAGGCTACGCAAATCTACCTGGGCATGCCGGCACCGTTGGCGGTGGCAGCACTGCGCAACCTGCTGGACAACGCCTTGCGTCATGGCGGTGATGAAGCTGTAGAGCTGGACGTGCAGATGGCAGACGGCCAAGTGGGCTTCATGGTGCGTGACCATGGGCCAGGGATTGCCGAAGCGGACCTGGAGCACCTGACCGAGCGCTTCTGGCGTAATGGGCAGAGTGGTGGTTGCGGATTGGGGCTGGCGATAGTGCAGGCAATCGTGCAGCGGTGTGCCGGTAGCCTGCGCTTTGACAGCCGTAGTGACGGCTTGCGGGTCTTGTTGCGGGTACCGGCGCGTCCGGTGCATTGATGTTTATTGCCTGTGCTGGCCTCTTCGCGGGTGAACCCGCTCCTACGGGCGGTGCGGTCTGTGGGGCGGGTTTGTCTGTGCTGGCCTCTTCGCGGGTGAACCCGCTCCTACGGGCGGTGCGGTCTGTGGGGCGGGTTTGTCTGTGCTGGCCTCTTCGCGGGTGAACCCGCTCCCACAGGGCGGGCGGGCTGTGGGCTTTGTTCTTAACACATTCTA
>NZ_JBJJLR010000074.1:0-18635 GCF_046230975.1 Pseudomonas sp. KCJK9058 | reverse complement strand
CGCCGCCCGCGCGGCGCTGGATTTCCGCTACACCACAAGAATCAAGGCAAGCCCCGCAAAACCGTCAGCGCGGCTCCATGTGGGCAATCATCAACTGCACACTTTCATTGCCGCGAAACTCGTTCACATCCAGCTTGTACGCCAACTCGACCCAACGCACGGTCGGGTTCGGCCACACTTCGCGATCGACGCCGAAGGCAATGCCATCCAGCCGTACCGAGCCACACTCGCTCTTGAGCACCACCTTCAGGTGCCGCTCGCCAACCACACGCTGCTCCACCAGCTGGAACACGCCATGGAACAGCGGCTCTGGGAAGTGCTGGCCCCATGGGCCGGCATGGCGCAGGGCCTTGGCCAGGTCGAGGTGGAACTCCTCTACCGCCAGGCTGCCGTCGGACAACAGCCGGCCGGTCAGGTCTTCTTCGCGCAGTTGACGCCGCACTTCTTCGTCGAAGGCCTCGGCGAATGCCGGGAAGTTGCCTTCTGGCAACGACAAACCGGCAGCCATGGCGTGGCCGCCGAACTTGCTGATCAGGTGCGGGTGGCGCGCGGCCACGGCATCCAGCGCATCGCGAATATGGAACCCCGGCACCGAGCGCGCCGAACCTTTGAGCATGCCGTCGCCAGCATCAGCGAACGCAATGGTCGGCCGGTGGTAACGTTCCTTCAGACGCGAAGCCAGAATACCGATCACCCCTTGGTGCCAATCGGCATCGAACAGGCACAAGCCGTAGGGCATGGACTCGACCGGTAGGTCCTTGAGCTGGGCCAGGGCCTCGCGCTGCATGCCCTGCTCGATGGACTTGCGGTCCTGGTTCAGGTCGTCCAGCTGCTGGGCCATGTCCTGGGCCAGCGCCGCGTCTTCGCACAGCAGGCATTCGATACCCAGGCTCATGTCGTCCAGCCGCCCTGCGGCGTTCAACCGCGGGCCGAGGATGAAACCGAGGTCGGTCGAGGTGATGCGCCGGTGATCACGGCGGGCCACTTCGAGAATGGCCTTCAGCCCCGGTCGGGCTCGGCCGGCGCGGATGCGCTCGAGGCCTTGGTGCACCAGGATGCGGTTGTTGGCATCCAGCGGCACCACGTCAGCAACACTGCCCAGCGCCACCAGATCGAGCAGTTCGCCAATGTTCGGCTGTGGCTGCGCCTCGTACCGCCCAAGGCTGCGCAAGCGAGCGCGCAGGGCCATCAACACATAGAAGATCACCCCTACCCCGGCCAGTGACTTGCTCGGAAAGCTGCAGCCCGGCTGGTTGGGGTTGATGATGGCATCGGCGTCGGGCAACTGCTCGCCCGGCAGGTGGTGGTCGGTGACCAGCACCTTGAGCCCGGCGGCCTTGGCGGCCGCCACGCCGTCAACACTGGAAATGCCGTTGTCCACGGTAATCAGTAACTGCGGCTGGCGCTGCAGCGCCACCTCGACGATTTCCGGGGTCAGGCCGTAGCCGTACTCGAAGCGGTTGGGCACCAGGTAATCGACATGGGCCGCACCCAGCAGGCGCAGGCCCAGCACCCCGACGGTGCTGGCGGTGGCACCGTCGGCATCGAAGTCGCCGACGATGAGGATGCGCTGGCGCTGGTCGATGGCTTCGACCAGCAGGTCCACACCGGCCTCGATGCCCTTGAGCTGCTGGTACGGCAGCAGGCGTGCCAGGCTTTTGTCCAGCTCGGCCTCGCTCTGCACGCCGCGCGCGGCGTAAAGGCGGGTCAGCAAGGGTGGCAAGTTACCCAGAAATGGCAGGGTCGGCGGCAGCGGACGAGGTTCGATACGCATGGGTTGCTTCAACCACGCTCACCGAGCAGCCACTGCAGTTGTACTTCATGCTGGCCACGGTCGTCAGTCACGAATACCGTACCTTCACTGATCATCACGTCCCACTTGATGCTACGCGGCATGTCGGTCGCCAGGGTTTCCAGCACCTCTTGCGGCACAGCGGCAATGCTCAGGTTTTTCAGGTTCTTGACCGCGCTCACCACTTTGCCTTCCCACACTCGCAGGCTGCCGTACGCCAGCAAGCTGGTGCGTTCGGTACGACGCGAGCACCAGGTCAGACGATCGGCATCGGGCTGGCCAACTTCAATCCAGTGCAGCACGCGATCGTCCAGGCTCTTTTCCCACAGCGCTGGCTCATCGACATCCGACAGGCCGCGGCCAAACGACAAGTTCTCGTTGTACCAGAGCGCGTACGCCAACAAACGAACTGCCATGCGCTCTTCGGTTTCCGAAGGGTGCCGTGCGATAGTCTGTTTGACGCTTTCGTAGACGTTGCGATCAAGGTCGGTGAGATTCAATTCGAACTTGTAGGTGGTGGACGGCTGGGCCATGGTCGACGGGCTTCGTGCAAAAGAAAGTGGCACAGTCTACCCCATCCGCACCTTCCATGCCCCGCAGCAGTACCCGGCGTAACCGACGTGTGATAAAACCACGGCTCTGCCCAACTGCCACGGACACCCCATGTCGACGCCCAGCAAACCCCTCGCCGGCCTTAAAGTTGTCGAACTCGGTACCCTGATCGCCGGGCCGTTCGCCTCGCGTATCTGTGCCGAATTCGGCGCCGAAGTGGTCAAGGTCGAATCGCCCGATGGCGGCGACCCGCTGCGCAAGTGGCGCAAGCTGTACGAGGGCACCTCGCTGTGGTGGTTCGTGCAGGCCCGCAACAAGCAGTCGCTCACCCTCAACCTCAAGCACCCCGAGGGCCGCGATATCCTCAAGCGCCTACTGGCCGAGGCCGACATCCTGATCGAAAACTTTCGCCCGGGCGTGCTGGAAAAACTTGGTTTGGGGTGGGATGTGCTGCATGCGCTGAACCCGCGCCTGGTGATGGTGCGCCTGTCGGGCTTTGGCCAGACCGGGCCGATGAAAGACCAGCCAGGCTTCGGTGCCGTAGGCGAGTCAATGGGCGGCCTGCGCTACATCACGGGTTTCGATGACCGCCCGCCGGTGCGAACCGGGATTTCCATCGGGGACTCGATTGCCGCCCTGTGGGGGGTGATCGGCGCGCTGATGGCGCTGCGCCACCGGGAAGTCAATGGCGGCCAGGGCCAGGTGGTGGACGTGGCCCTGTACGAGGCGATCTTTGCCATGATGGAGAGCATGGTCCCGGAATTCGATGTGTTCGGCTTCATCCGCGAACGCACCGGCAACATCATGCCAGGCATCACGCCCTCCTCCATCCACACAAGCGCCGACGGCAAGCATGTGCAGATCGGCGCCAACGGTGATGCGATCTTCAAGCGCTTCATGCAGGCCATCGGTCGCGATGACCTCGCCAACGACCCGACCCTGGCCAGCAACGACGGCCGCGACCTGCGTCGTGACGAGCTGTATGGGGTAATCGACCGTTGGGCCAGCAGCCTCCCACTGGAGCAACTGATGCAGGTGCTGACCACTGCCGAAGTGCCGGCCAGCCGTATCTATTCGGCCGAAGACATGTTCAACGACCCCCAGTACCTGGCACGCGAGATGTTCCTGCAGGCCAAGTTGCCGGATGGCAAGCCATTCCACATGCCCGGCATCGTGCCCAAGCTGTCGGAGACTCCCGGCTCTAGCGAATGGGTCGGCCCGGCCTTGGGCGAACATACCGAGGCGCTGCTCGGCAGCCTGGGCTACGACGCAGCGGCCATCGCCAGCCTGCGCGCAGCGGGCACGGTCTGATCCTGGCGCTGACCGGTTCCATGTGCGCGCCCCGCTGCCTACGCCACCTGGTCCTGCTCTGCGGGCTGCTACCTGTGTTGCTGTTGCAGCCCGCACATGCCAAGGAGCACCTCTTCTGGCTGGTACGCGACCTGCCACCGTTCACCATTTTTGATGGCCCGGAAGAAGGCCGGGGGGTCATCGACCAGTTGTTACCGCTGCTGATAAGGCAGATGCCCGAGTACGAACACAGCATCGTGCGGGTCAACCGCGCCCGCAGCCTGCAGATGCTGCAAGACCGTGACACCTTCACCTGCGACCCAACCCTGCTGTGGACACCGGAACGGGCCAAATATGTGCATTTTTCTGTTCCATCGCTGGGCGTGCTCAGCGGCGGCCTGGTGTTGCGCAAGGAAAACCAGGCGCTGGTGGCACCCTACCTCGACGGCCAGCAGGTGGACCTGCATGGCCTGCTGAGCAAGGCCCCGCTAAAGCTTGGGATTGTCGCGGAACGCAGCTACGGCACGCAGATTGACAGCATCTTGCGCCAGTTACCCGACAGCGCGCTCAGCCGCCACTACGGCAACGAGGCCACCGCCAACCTGCTGCAGATGCAGCAGTTGGGGCGCCTGCGCCTGGTGCTCGGCTACTGGCCTGAAGTTCGCTACCTGATCCAGCAACAAGGCGGGTCACTGACTGACTACCAGTTTCATGCTGTGCAGGGCGTGGATCGCTACCAGTTTCTGCATGTGGGCTGTTCAGACAGCGAATTGGGGCGTGCGGCAGTTGCCCACATCGACCAGTTGCTGCCCACCCTGCGCCGGGATGTGTTGCCAGGGTTGTATGCCCGCTGGCTGGACCTGGCATTGCGGGAGGACTATCTGGAGGAAAGCCGGCGTTTCTTTGAGGACAAATAAGCCCAACCGGTCTGCACCGTCGTTGCAGGAGCAGCCGAGGGATACGTGCCTGCCAAGAAAAAGAAACCCCAGGCGCTGGGGAAGACGCCCGGGGCCAAGCGAAAGCCCTTGAGGACTTCCCGTGGCAGCCTTGCCAGCGCCGGAGCAAAGCACTGGCTGGCTGCCCCTACACTGTCTGATGGGCGACTCAGGCAAAGGTTCCCTGCGGTTGTTGGCGATGCTGCAATGCCGCGATCACACAAGGCTGCAACCGCCCCTCAGCTATCTGCAAGTCTCGGTGCAAGCCGTCCACGAGGTCGATCAGCAGGCGTTGCTCCTGCAATTGGCGCTCGCTGACCGAGCGCCGCAAGGTAATACCTGAGAGGGGGTCGTGAACGGTCAGTTGACGATTACCGCTGGGATCGGCGATGCCGAGGTGGGTCTGATAGGGCGTCAGGGCTTCGTTGAGCAGGCTGCAGATTCTTTCCATCCGGATCACTCGCTGCGTGGTGGGACCTAAAGTAACTGACCAACAGGCGCCGCAGAAAGTTCGTCAAACCGCGCCCGCTTCAGTGAGCATGCGGGGCTGGCATGACAGTTTGAATACGCGACCCTGGGCGCACCTGCAGTGTTTGCAAGGCGTGCTGCAGGCGTGGCATCGACAGCGGCCAGGGCAACTCGTCGAGCACCCACACGCCACATTTTCTGGCCTCCTGGGCAAGGTTTTGACGCGTTGGGGCAGGCTGGCCGACGAACAGCAATGCGCGCACTCGTCGCTGCTGGGCGAGCAAAGCAAGGCCGGCCTGGGCTGGCATGGCGTGGTCAAGGATCAGCAAGTCAGGGCGACGCTCAGCGCAGAGGCAGGCGTCGAGGTCAGCGACGCTTTCGCTGATGCGCACGTTGAAGACGCCTTGGCCATTGAGGGCCTGGTGCAAGAGGATCTGGTGGGATGGGCGAGCCTGGTGAATCAACACATAGGGCTGGTGCATGAGCCGCTCCTGATGGGAGGACCGGCTAATTTATGCTTGGCGCCCGGCAGGCTGAATAGGATGTTTCTGATAGACAGGAGGGAAAGGGCTGAGACGTTGGGGCTGCGCTGCAGCCCCAAACGCCATGCAATTACAGCGGCTTGCCGCGGTTGCCGTGCTGGCTGACAAAGCCCTGTACAGCCTTCAGGTCATTGGCCAGGACCGTGCAACGCTCTTCACGGCTGAACAGGTCGCTGAGGTGCGCGGGTAGCTCCAGCGCCTTGCCCACACCGGCCTTCTCCACCGCGTCCGGGAACTTGACCGGGTGCGCGGTACCCAGCACCACCATTGGCGTGTCCAGGCTGCGGCGGCACTCGCGGGCAGCCTTCACGCCGATTGCGGTATGCGGGTCGAGCACTTCACCGGTGGCGGCGAACACTTCTGCGATGGTCTCGCAGGTTTGCTCGTCGCTGACAGCCAGCGAGTCGAACAGTTTGCGGGCTTCGGTCCAGCGGTCTTGCTCGACGCTGAAGCCACCACCTTGCTTGAAGTTGGCCATCAGCTCGGCAATCGCACCACCGTTGCGGCCATGCAGGTCGAACAGCAGGCGCTCGAAGTTGGACGAGACCATGATGTCCATCGACGGCGACAGGGTCGCGTGCAGGGTTTCCTTGACGTACTGGTTGCCGCTCATGAAGCGGTGCAGGATGTCGTTGCGGTTGGTGGCGACGATCAATTGGCTGACCGGCAGGCCCATGTTGCGCGCCAGGTAGCCGGCGAAGATGTCGCCGAAGTTGCCGGTTGGTACCGAGAACGCCACCGAGCGCGCCGGGCCGCCCAGCTGCAGGGCTGCATGGAAGTAGTAGACGATCTGGGCCATGATCCGCGCCCAGTTGATCGAGTTGACGGCGACCAGGCGGGTGCCCTTGAGGAACGACTGGTCGGCGAAACTGGCCTTGACCATTTCCTGGCAGTCGTCGAAGTTGCCTTCGATGGCGATGTTGTGGATGTTGTCGCCAAAGATGGTAGTCATCTGGCGGCGCTGCACTTCCGATACACGCTGGTGCGGGTGCAGGATGAAGATGTCGACGTTGTCGCAACGGCGGCAGCCTTCGATTGCAGCGGAACCGGTATCACCGCTGGTGGCACCGATGATGACCACGCGCTCGTTGCGCTTGGCCAGCACATGGTCAAGCAGGCGACCGAGCAACTGCAGGGCAAAGTCTTTGAACGCCAGGGTCGGGCCGTGGAACAGCTCCAGCACCCACTCGTTGCTGTTCAGCTGACGCAACGGGGCGACCGCAGCGTGGGCGAACTCGCCGTAGGTTTCTTCGAGGATCTTCTTGAAATCGGCGTCGGCGATGCTGCCCTCGACAAACGGACGCATCACGCGGAAGGCCAGCTCGTGGTAGGGCAAGCCGGCCCACGAGGCGATTTCTTCCTGGGTGAAGCGTGGCAGGTTTTCCGGCACGTAGAGGCCGCCGTCGCTGGCCAGGCCAGCCAGCAGCACGTCTTCGAAATTCAGGGCCGGTGCCTGGCCGCGGGTACTGATATAGCGCATGGGTGCAAACCTTCGATGCTGGGGCCGGGGCCGCGCGGGCGGCCCATCGGCAATATTTGTTAGTTGAGCTGCTCGACGCGAATGCGCACAACCTTGCCGACCACGTCCTGCAGGGCTTCCAGGGCGACGATGGCGTCATTGATACGCTGCTCGACCACGCCATGGGTCACCAGGATCATTGGCACCAGGCCATCCTGTTCCTCGGCTTCCTTCTGCATGATCGACTCGATGTTGATACCGCGCTCCGAGAGGATGCTGGCGACCTGGGCCAGTACGCCTGGGTGATCCTTGGCCTGGATGCGCAGGTAGTAAGCGCTTTCGCAGGCTTCGATCGGCAGGATCGGGTGGGCCGACAGCGAGTCTGGCTGGAAGGCCAGGTGCGGCACACGGTTTTCCGGGTCGGAGGTCATGGCACGGACCACGTCGACCAGGTCGCCGACCACTGACGAAGCGGTAGGCTCCATACCCGCGCCGGCACCGTAGTACAGGGTGGAGCCGGCAGCATCACCGTTGACCATGACAGCGTTCATCACGCCGTTGACGTTGGCGATCAGACGGTCGGCCGGGATCAGCGTCGGGTGCACGCGCAGCTCGATACCTTCGGCGGTGCGACGCGCCACGCCCAGGTGCTTGATGCGGTAGCCCAACGCCTCGGCGTAGTTCACGTCTGCCGTTGTCAGCTGGGTGATACCTTCGGTGTAGGCCTTGTCGAACTGCAGCGGGATACCGAACGCGATGGACGCCAGGATCGTCAGCTTGTGCGCAGCGTCGATGCCTTCTACGTCAAAGGTCGGGTCGGCTTCGGCGTAGCCCAGCGCCTGAGCTTCGGCCAGCACGTCCGGGAAGGCACGGCCCTTCTCACGCATTTCGGTGAGGATGAAGTTGCCAGTGCCGTTGATGATGCCAGCCAGCCAGTTGATGCGGTTGGCCGACAGGCCTTCGCGGATGGCCTTGATCACCGGGATGCCACCGGCTACGGCCGCCTCGAAAGCCACAATCACGCCCTTCTCGCGAGCTTTGGCGAAGATTTCGTTGCCGTGCACGGCAATCAGCGCCTTGTTGGCAGTGACCACGTGCTTGCCGTTTTCGATGGCCTTCAGCACCAGGTCGCGGGCGATGGTATAGCCACCGATCAGCTCGATGACAATGTCGATCTCCGGGTTGCTTGCAACTTCGAACACGTCAGCGGTAATGGGGGTACCGGTAATCTGGCAGTTCGGGTTCTGCGAGCGCATGGCGATCTGTGCCACTTCAATACCGCGCCCGGCACGGCGGGCAATCTCCTCGGCGTTGCGCTGAAGTACATTGAAGGTTCCGCCACCGACGGTCCCCAACCCACAGATGCCTACTTTGACCGGTTTCACTGTGAACTCCCCATTGAACGGCCGACACGTTTGCCGACCGTGAAACTTGCCGTCACCCCATGACGACGGCGTACTGAACTGGATTACTTGGCAAGTGCCAGCTTGGCGACCTGCGGTGCCGGCTGGTAGCCCGGAATGACCTGGCCGCTTTCAAGAACAATGGCCGGCGTGCCGTTGACACCGATCGACTGACCCAGCTGGAACTGCTTGCTGACCGGGTTGGTGCACTTGGCGGCCTTGATTTCTTCACCTTCGACCATTTTGTCCATCGCCCCACGGCGGTCGCTGGAGCACCACACCGCCTGCAACTGCTGGTCACCCGCCGAACCGAGGCCCTGACGCGGGAAGGCGACATAGCGCACTTCGATACCGCGACGGTTCAACTCAGGCACTTCGGCGTGCAGTTTGTGGCAGTACGGGCAGGTAGTGTCGGTGAACACGGTGATGTGCGACTTGGTCTCGCCTTTGGCAGGATAAACCACCATCTCGGCGGCTGGAATGCCGTTGATGAGCTTGGCGATACCTTGGCGTTCGGTTTTTTCGGTGAGGTTGACCGGCTTGCCGTCCTGGATCTGGAACAGGTAGCCCTGCATCACAAACTGGCCGTCAGCGCTGGCGTACAGCACGCGGCCGCCCTGCAGCTTGACTTCATACAGGCCGTTGAGCGGGCTGCTGGCCACGCTTTCCACGGGCACTTCCAACTCGAGGTTCTGCAACGATTTACGGATGGCCTGCTCGGCACCGGCGTTGCTATCGGTTGCCGCGGCAACGGCAAAGGTACTGGCCAGCGCCAACGCGGCGGCGGCGAAAAACTGGGTCACGCGCATGGGAACTCCTGAAGGCGGACAGGGGCCGGAGGGCGCCACCTGCGGAAAATACGCGGTGACCGTGCGGCCCTTGGTGCAAACCGCTCAAGCCTACCACATCACGCTGCCAGTGAAGGGGGTCGCAAGGACCGGTCGGCGGAACATGAAAAACATTCATCCACGCGGGTGGTGCTGGGCGTGCAACTGCTGCAGGCGGGCCTTGGCGACGTGGGTATAGATCTGCGTGGTCGACAGGTCACTGTGGCCCAGCAGCATCTGCACCACCCGCAAGTCGGCACCGTGGTTGAGCAGGTGGGTGGCGAAGGCATGCCGCAAGGTGTGCGGCGACAGCGGCTTGTCGATGCCGGCAACCCGTGCGTGGTGTTTGATACGGTGCCAGAAGGTCTGGCGCGTCATCTGCTCGCCGCGCTGACTGGGGAACAGCACGTCGCTGGGACGGCCATTGAGCAGTTCGGCGCGACCATCGCGCTGGTAGCGCTCCAACCACACCACCGCCTCTTCCCCCATGGGCACCAGGCGTTCCTTGCTGCCCTTGCCCATCACCCGCAGCACACCCTGGCGCAGGTTTACCTGGTCGAGGGTCAGGCTGACCAATTCGGTAACCCGAAGACCGCACGCGTAGAGCACTTCGAGCATGGCACGGTCGCGTTGGCCAATGGCTTCGCCCAGGTCCGGAGCCTGCAACAGGGCTTCGACGTCGGCTTCGGACAGCGACTTGGGTAGCGGCTTGCCCAATTGCGGCATGTCGACCTGCAGGGTCGGGTCGATGGCCACCAGCTTTTCCCGCAGCAGGTAACGGAAAAAGCCGCGCAGACCGGAGAGGAAACGCGCCGTGGAACGTGGCTTGTAGCCCTGATCCAGACGCCAGGCCAAGTGATCGAGGATCAGGTCGCGGCCGGCGTCTGGCAGCGATACCGAATGCTCCTGCAGCCAGCCATTGAACAGGGCCAGGTCGCTGCGGTAGGACACGCGGGTGTTGTCGGACAGGCCTTTTTCCAGCCATAGGGCGTCAAGGAACTGGTCGATCAGGGGGTGGTCGAGGGCGGGCATGAAATCTCGGTGGCAAACGACGAAATGGCGCTTAGTCTTTCATAACAACGTCGGCATAGGGAGCCCGCATGAGCGAACAGCAGATCCTTCTGAGTGTGGGCGGCATCGGCGCAGCAGCGCTCGCCTGCCAGTGGCTGGCCTGGCGCCTGAAGCTGCCGGCGATTCTGTTTCTGTTGTTGGCCGGGATCCTTGCCGGCCCAGCGCTGGGATGGCTCGATCCCGAGGCGCTGTTCGGCCCATTGCTGATGCCGCTGGTGTCGCTGGCGGTGGCGCTGATCCTGTTCGAAGGCAGCCTGACCCTGCACCTGTCGCAGTGGCGCGAGATCGGCAGCGTGGTGCATCGCCTGGTCACGGTAGGTGCACTGGTCACCTGGCTGGTGATTGCACTGGCAACCCACTGGCTGCTCGGGTTCGACTGGCCGCTGGCGATTCTTTTCGGCACCCTGACGCTGGTGACCGGCCCCACGGTGATCGTGCCGATGCTGCGCGTGGTGCGGCCAAAGTCTGCGATCGCGAACATCCTGCGCTGGGAAGGGATCATGATCGACCCCATCGGCGCGCTGCTCGCCGTGGTGGTATACAGCTTCATCATCGCCAGCGCCGAGGGTAACGGCCTGAGCCAGAGCCTTATCACTTTTGCCGGTGTGATCTTCTGCGGTACCGCCCTGGGCGCGGCAGGGGGCTGGGTACTGGGGCAAATCATGCGCGAACAGTGGCTACCAGAATATCTGCACAATCTCGCGTCTTTGGCGGCGGTACTGGGCATTTTCATCGCCGCCAACCAGATCGTGCACGAGTCCGGGCTGCTGGCGGTGACCGTGATGGGCATGTGGCTGGCCAACATGCGCGGGGTTGATGTGCGGCAAATCCTGCACTTCAAGGAAAACCTCAGTGTGCTGCTGATATCCGGCCTGTTCATCCTGCTGGCTGCACGCATTGACCTGCATGCCCTGCTGGGCCTTGGCCCTGCTGTGCTGGCATTGCTGCTGGTGATCCAGCTGCTGGCACGCCCGCTCAACGTTTGGCTGGCCACACTGGGCTCGACACTCAACTGGCGGGAGCGCGCGCTGCTGGCCTGGATTGCGCCGCGCGGCATCGTTGCCGCGGCCGTTTCCGCTATTTTTGCCATCCGCCTGCACCAGGCCGGCCACCAGGATGCCTTGCTGCTGGTACCGTTGACCTTCGCGGTAATCATTGGCACGGTGGTACTGCAAAGCGCCACGGCCAGGCCGCTGGCACGCTTGCTCAAGGTCGCCGAACCGGCACCCAGCGGGTTTCTCATCGTCGGTGCCAACGAACCGGCCCGGGCCATCGCCAAAGCCCTTCAACAATTGGGCTGCCGGGTTTTGCTGACGGACTCCAGCTGGGAAAACATCCGCGCCGCACGCATGGACGGGCTCACGACCTACTTTGGCAACCCGGCCTCGCAGCATGCCGACGCCCATCTGGACCTGGTCGGCCTCGGGCACTTGCTGGGCCTCTCTCCCGCCGGCGAAATCAATGCCCTGGCCTGCGCCAGGTTCCGTCATGATTTCGGCCACAGCCGGCTGTTCGTGCTAGCCAGTGGCCTGGAGAAACAACGTAGCGACAAGCACCGGGCGGCCGAAGAGCACCGCGGGCATCTATTGGGGGCCAAGCCGATGACCTACCTGCAACTGGCCAACCGTCTGCATCAAGGCGCCGAGCTGTATAGCACCAACCTGACCGAAGGCTTTGGCTGGGATGCCTACCAGGCACTGCATGGCGAACGGGCAAACTTGCTGTTCGCGCGCGATGGCCATGGCTGGGTCCATGTAGCCAGCCCTGATAACCCGCTGCAGCCACAACCGGGCTGGACCTTGGTGGCATTGATCGAGCCAGCAGCGCAACCGTAATGCTCAGGTGCCTGGCAGCACGGGCACCGGGCGCTTGTCCTCGTCAATGGCGACGAAGCTGAACACCCCATGGATTGCCCGATCACGGCCATCCAGGTACATGTTCTCGACAAACACATCCACCTGCACCTGCAAGCTGGTATTGCCGACCTTGATCACCGTACCCACCAGCTCGACGATCGAGCCCGCCGGAATCGGGTGCTTGAAATCGATACGGTCGGTAGACACGGTCACCAGCGGCAGGCGGCAGAAACGCGTGGCAGCGATGAACGACACTTCGTCCATCCAGGCCAGGGCGGTGCCGCCGAACAGGGTGTTGTGGTGGTTGGTGGTATTGGGGAACACCGCCTTGGTCACGCGGGTCACCGACAGTTCGGTGCGGCGCTGGATTTCCTGGTCTCGGGTCGTCATGGCAATCACATTTTCGGGGTTTCAAAACGCAAAAAAGCAGCCCGAAGGCTGCTTTTTTCTCGCTAGGCGGCCTCGGCCACCGGGCAAACTGCACTCAGGACAGTTTTTCCTTGATGCGAGCGGCTTTGCCGGACAGGTCGCGCAGGTAGTACAGCTTGGCTTTACGCACGTCACCACGACGTTTCACGGCCAGGCTGTCGATTTGCGGGCTGTAGGTCTGGAAGGTACGCTCTACGCCAACGCCGCTGGAGATCTTGCGCACGGTGAAGGCGCTGTTCAGACCGCGGTTACGCTTGGCGATAACGACGCCTTCGAACGCCTGCAGACGGGAACGCTCACCTTCCTTCACTTTAACCTGAACGACAACGGTGTCGCCTGGTGCGAAGGTCGGGATTTCCTTGCTCATCTGCTCGGCTTCGAGCTGCTGGATGATCTTGTTGGTCATGCTGTGCTCCTAAGATGGATACGCGATCCACCATCGATACGTTTAACTATCGTCCCGCTCGCGGAGATATTCCTCGAGCAGCTTCTTCTCTTCTCCAGAAAGCGAGCGACTTTCCAGAAGATCGGCGCGTCGTTCGAAGGTCCTACCAAGGGACTGCTTCATCCTCCAACGCCGGATATGTGCATGGTTGCCACTTAGCAACACGTCGGGAACACGCTGATCCGCATACACCTCAGGCCGGGTGTAGTGCGGGCAATCAAGCAGACCGTCGGTGAAGGAATCTTCTTCCGCCGAGTCCACATGCCCTAAAGCTCCGGGCAGCAGTCGCGTAACCGCATCGATCAGTACCATGGCCGGCAGCTCGCCACCGGAAAGCACATAGTCGCCAATCGACCACTCCTCATCGACATGAGCCTCGATAAAGCGCTCGTCGATGCCTTCATAACGACCGGCGATCAGGATCAATGATTCCTGTTCGGCCAGGCCTTTGACCGCCTGCTGAGTCAGCTTGCGGCCTTGTGGCGAAAGGTAGATCACCTTCGCCGCTGCTCCGGTCGCCTGCCTGGCGCTAACCAAGGCGTCTTCCAGAGGCTTGATTTTCATCACCATGCCCGGACCACCGCCAAACGGCCGATCATCTACCGTGTGGTGACGATCTGTGGTGTAGTCCCGCGGGTTCCAGCAAGTCACCTGAAGCAACCCTTGTTTCACCGCGCGGCTGGTAATGCCGTACTCCGTGATGGCCGAGAACATCTCGGGGAACAACGTGATGACGTCTACGCGAAGGTTACCCATCGTTTAGAAGTCCGCGTCCCATTCGACCCGCATCACGCCTGCTTCGAGGTCGATTGCCAGCACACATTGCTCCGTATAGGGCAACAGACGCTCGCGATCATCCAGGCTGCCTGCGCAGGGCTTGACCACCATTACATCGTTCGCACCGGTCTCCAACAGGTGATCGACCTTGCCGAACAGTTGTTCGTCCTGGTTGATGACCTTCAGACCTACCAACTGGTACCAGTAGTACTCGTCGGCAGCCAGGTTGGGCAAAAGGCTCCGCGGGATGCAGATTTCGTAACCGCTCAGAAGACGGGCTTCATCGCGATCGTCGAGACCTTTCAGCTTCACGACCAGGCCCTTTTGGGAGCCACGACCGCTGACCAGCTCGACCTGCTTTACCTTGCCTTCGTGCCGAAGCGTCCAGCGTGGATAATCCAACAGGTTTTCAATCGGATCGGTAAAGGAATACACCTTCACCTCGCCGCGAACGCCGTGAACCGAAAAAATCTTGCCAACGACGATGAGGTCGTCAGCCTTTTCTGGCGTCGCGTTCATACTATTCAGGCAGCGGCCTTGGCAGCTTCCTTCAGCAGCTGAGCAACACGCTCAGACGGCTGTGCACCCTGGCTCAGCCAGTAGGTGACGCGCTCTTGGTTGACCGACAGCTTAACTTCGGCGCCAGCAGCGATTGGGTTGAAGAAACCTACGCGCTCAACGAAACGGCCGTCACGGGCGTTACGCGAGTTGGTCACGGTCAGGTGGTAGAATGGGCGCTTTTTCGAGCCGCCACGGGCCAGACGAATGGTTACCATGTGAACATCGTTCCTATAGTCGGTGCTGCAGTTGATACAGCAGCTGGTACTGCAAATCTGAATGCCAAATAGGCACACGGGTGCCCAAAAGGCCGCATATTCTCGGGGAATACACGGACATTTGCAAATGACTTTTTCGGCAAGGCATCGCCCTGCCGTCCAGATTTGCCGGTTGCGCCGCGAAATTCGCGGCTGTTGCCCCGCTACAGCGGGGGTTCTGGGCGCTTGCCCGACAAAAGGCAGGCACCCGAATCAGGGGTTACAGCTTTGGCATGCCGCCACCTGGCAGCATCCCACCGAGGCCGCGCATCATCTTGGCCATGCCGCCTTTGGCAGAAAATTTCTTCATCATCTTCTGCATCTGCTTGTGCTGCTTGATCAGCCGGCCGATGTCCTGCACCTGGGTACCGGACCCCAACGCAATACGGCGCTTGCGCGAACCGCTGATCAGGTCAGGGTCGCGGCGCTCGGCCGGGGTCATGGAGTTGATGATCGCTTCCATCTGCTTGAACTGCTTTTCGGCCGCGCCCTGGGCGTTGCCCATTTGTGACAGGTTGACCCCGCCGATGCTTGGCAGCTTGTCCATCAGGCCGCCGAGGCCGCCCATGTTCTTCATTTGCTGCAGCTGGTCACGGAAGTCTTCGAGGTCGAAGCCCTTGCCCTTCTTCAGCTTCTTGGCCAGCTTGTCGGCCTTGGCCTTGTCGATGGTCTGCTCAGCCTGCTCGATCAGACTGAGCACGTCGCCCATGCCGAGGATGCGCGAAGCGACGCGGTCGGGGTGGAACGGCTCGAGGGCCTCGGTCTTCTCACCCATACCGATGAACTTGATCGGTTTGCCGGTGATTGCACGTACCGACAGCGCAGCACCGCCACGGGCGTCACCGTCGACCTTGGTCAGCACCACACCGGTCAGCGGCAGCGCCTCGCCAAAGGCCTTGGCGGTGTTGGCAGCGTCCTGGCCGGTCATGGCGTCGACCACGAACAGCGTCTCGATCGGTTTGACGGCAGCGTGCAGCGCCTTGATCTCGTCCATCATGTCGGCGTCGATGTGCAGACGGCCGGCGGTGTCGACGATGACCACGTCGATGAACTTCAGCTTGGCTTCACGGATGGCGGCTTCGGCGATGGCCACCGGCTTCTGGCTGATATCGGACGGGAAGAAGGTGACGCCGATATCGTTGGCCAGTGTTTCCAACTGCTTGATTGCCGCCGGACGATAGACGTCGGCAGACACCACCATCACGCTCTTTTTCTTGCGCTCTTTAAGAAAGCGCGCCAGCTTGCCGGCGGTGGTGGTCTTACCGGCGCCCTGCAGGCCCGCCATCAGCACGACAGCAGGCGGGGCGGCGTTCAGTGCGAGGTCTTCGTTGGCCGCGCCCATCAGGCTTTCCAGCTCGGCCTGGACGATCTTCACGAAGGCCTGGCCCGGGGTCAGGCTGCGCGACACCTCGGTACCGACCGCACGATCCTTGACGCTGTTGACGAAATCCTTGACGACCGGCAGGGCAACGTCGGCCTCGAGCAGCGCCATGCGCACTTCGCGCAGCGTGTCCTTGATGTTGTCTTCGGTCAGCTTGGCCTTGCCGGTGACATGGCGCAGCGTCTGTGACAGGCGGTCGGTCAGGTTTTCGAACATGGTGATCCTTTCAGGCCCAGTAAAGCCGAGGTTTGTCAGGTGCCAGGGGGGAAATACACACCCGCCGGGCACAGCAAGGCGGCGATTATAGCGAAGTGCAGCGGCGACGCACACCTTGGTAGATATTCGGTGGCTGTGCTGGCCTCTTCGCGGGCGCGCCCGCTCCCGCAGGATCTTCACGGCTTGCAGGCCTGGGCCGTACCGGTGGGAACGGGCGTGCCCGCGAATGCCCTGACACAACCCTTCAGTCTTCCTAGAGCGGCAGAATCTATGCCAAACTCCGTCTCTTTAAAGGCTCGCCAACCAGGACTTATGGTCTCCTCTCCCAGCCTCATTCCCAACCTGATCGCCGCCGGCCTATATATAGCAGCGGCCATCTACCAGGGCTCTCACCTGGCCCAGGGCCGCAAGGCCGACAAGCGCCTGCTTGGCCTGCTGGGTGCCTTCGCGGTGCTGGCCCAGGCCGGCGCACTGTTCTTCCAGCTGATCACCCCGCTGGGGCTGAGCCTGGACTTCTTCAGCGCCGCCAGCCTAATCGCCGTGGCAGTCATTACCCTGACATTGCTGGCCTGCCTGCGCATACCGGTAGAAAACCTGCTGGTGCTGCTGTTCCCGCTGGGCGCGGTAACGGCACTGCTGGCGCAGTTCGCGCCCCCCGGTACGGTGCCGCTGATCAATGAAGAACCGGGCATCCTTGCGCATATCCTGTTGTCGATCCTGGCCTACGGGCTGTTCACCATCGCGGTGTTCCAGTCGCTGCTGTTGCTACTGCAGGACCGCCAGCTGAAGAACAAGCACCCGTCCGGGCTGATCCGCAACTTCCCGCCACTGCAAACCATGGAAAGCCTACTGTTCGGCTTCCTCTGGGCCGGTTGGTGCCTGTTGTCGCTGTCGCTGATCTCCGGCTGGCTGTTCCTCGACAACCTGTTTGCCCAGCACCTGGCGCACAAGACCTTGCTGGCCTGTGTCGCCTGGGTGGTGTTCAGCGTGCTGCTGTGGGGCCGCACCCGCCTGGGTTGGCGGGGCCACATGGCCATCCGCTGGACGCTGGCCGGTTTCTGCCTGCTGATGCTGGCCTATTTCGGCAGCAAGCTGGTTCGCGAATTCATCTTGCATATCTGACGGCCGCCCATGGACACCCTGCCGTACGCACCGCTATTCGGCACTCTGGCACTGGCCCTTTTGTGGTCAGCACTGTTCACCGCCGTGGATGCTGCCCGCCTGCAGCTCAATGGCGCACTGCGCGCCGGCGAAGACGGCCATCCCGTGCTGCCGGCCCAGGCCTTGGTGCTGTGCGCCAGCCTGGGCAAGCTACTGGTGCTGGGTCTGGCCTGCCTGATGGGCCAGCGCCAAAGCGGCGAGCACGGCTTCTGGCTGGCAGGCCTGGCGGCGACCCTCGTCTTGCTGGTGTTTGCCGAATACCTGCCGCGGCGCCTGGCCCGGCGTAACCCGCAGGCGTTCGTGAGCCTTGGCGCCAGCCTGCTGAAAGTGCCTCTCGCACTGCTGCAGCCACTGGCCTGTCTGCTGGACGGCATCGCCAAGCTCATGCTGCGCCCGTTCCGTGCACAGCCCACCGCTGTGGCCCTGCACACGCAGGATACCGACGACTTCGATGAGGATGAACCGCACGAAGCGCCTCGCCATGGCCTGCTCGACGGCCTGCAGTCGTTGGACAAGATCACCGTCAACGACATCCTGGTGCCGCGCAACGAAGTGGATGGCATCAACCTGGACGAGCCGATCGAACGCATCATCGAGCAGTTGATCGTCAGCCGCCACACCCGCCTGCCGGTCTACCACAACGACATCAACCAGGTCGAAGCGATCCTCAACACCAAGCTGATCAGCCACCTGCTGCCCAAGGCCGAGCTGACCCTGGAAGCGCTGCACAGCGCCTGCTACGAACCTTATTTCGTACCGGAAAGCACGCCCCTGCAAATGCAGTTGTTGAACTTCCACAAGCAGCAACGCCGCTTGGGCGTGGTGGTGGACGAGTACGGCGAAGTACTGGGTATCGTCACCCTGGAAGACATTCTCGAAGAGATCGTCGGCGAGTTCGAGGACGAGCAAAGCCTGGAAAACCCGCATGTGCATCCGCAACCCGATGGCACCTTCGTCATCGATGGCACCGCTTCGTTACGCGAAATCAACCGTACCCTGAGCTGGCACCTGCCCTGCGACGGCGGGCCGAAAACCCTCAACGGGCTGGTCACCGAAGCGCTGGAAAGCATCCCGGAAAGCGCTGTTTGCCTGAAGATAGGCCGCTATCGCCTGGAAATCCTTGAAACAGAGGACAATTGCGCCAGCAAGGTACTGGTGTGGACCGTGACCCGATAGCTATACTCGGGTCACGCTTACCCAGCCCCGCCGTCACGCC